>JAGWVE010000106.1 GCA_018971025.1 Bacteroidota bacterium
AACGGCACTAATTTTAGTATTTAAAAAATTATTTGCTACTATACTCGCAGATTAAACTTATAATTATTTAACTAATAGCGCCCCCCACTATTATGTTTACACGCAAAAAACAATTTATGATCAACAAAATAAATATTGTTCCTCGCTGGATCATATTTGTTATTGACCTGGGGGTTACCACAAC
Organism: Bacteroidota bacterium; assembly: GCA_018971025.1. GTDB lineage: Bacteria > Bacteroidota > Bacteroidia > Chitinophagales > Chitinophagaceae > Sediminibacterium. The sequence goes on from JAGWVE010000106.1 coordinate 185, forward strand.
GGCATTGTTACTTGCTTTTATTGTTAAGCAAAATTTAACGCTGGTTGGGGTTAATTGGGAAAACTTAGTAACTACCATTGCTATCATGCTAATTGTAAATGCGTTTGTATTTACAACTATAAAAACCTATGCGGGTATTGTCCGCTATACGGGTATGCAAGATGCACTACGTATTGCGGTGTCGGTAATGGTGTCTAGTGTGGTTTTATATTTACTGTCTATTATTAGCAGTCCTATACAAGATAGCTTAGTGCTTAATAATGTTGTCATTATTGTATATGCTACGTTTAGCTTTTTAGCGCTGTTAACATATAGGGTAGCTGTTAAATTTGGTTTTGCGTATTTACGTTCTTATAAAATGAAACGTAAAACAGTGGTTATTTTTGGTGCCGGTGAGGCTGGCGTTGCTACCAAAAGAGTATTAGAGCATGATGGTCAAAATCATATTAGCATTGTAGCTTTTGTAGATGATGACCGTAAAAAAAATAAAAAAGCCCTAGATGGTGTGCGCATTATTAGTTTTAATGATCTTGCTGCTTTAGCCGCTGAGGAACCTATCGATGAACTTATTATTGCCTCTTTTACTATAACTGCTAAACGTAAAAACGAACTTGTAGACTTTTGTTTAAACCACGATATTAAAGTATTGGTGGTTCCGCCCTATAGCAACTGGACCGAGGGTAGTTTTTCTAGCCGTCAATTACGTTCTATTAATATTGAAGAACTTTTAGAACGCGACCCTATCCATATTAATAACAATCAAATACGCGCTCAAATAAAAGGTAAGCGTGTACTTGTTACTGGTGCTGCCGGGTCTATTGGGTCAGAAATTGTAAGGCAGCTTATGCATTATAGCCCAGAGCTTATTGTATTATGTGATCAGGCCGAAACACCACTACATACATTAGAACTTGAGTTACAAGAAACGGGTAAGTCCGTTAATTGTATTTCATACTTAGCAAGTATTACCAACGAGGCTCGCATGCGTCAGTTGTTTACAAGTTTTAAGCCGCACTATGTGTATCATGCTGCTGCTTACAAGCATGTACCCATGATGGAGCTTTGTCCTACCGAGGCTGTGCGTAACAATGTATTAGGCACGCAACTTATTGCCAATTTAGCAAACGAATATGGCGTAGAACGTTTTGTAATGGTTAGTACCGACAAGGCCGTTAATCCCACCAATGTAATGGGTGCTAGTAAACGCCTTGCCGAAATTTATGTGCAAGGTTTAAGTAAACACCACACCAACACAAAATATATTACTACTCGTTTTGGTAATGTGCTAGGGTCTAATGGATCTGTTATTAATAGGTTTAAGCAACAAATAGAAAAGGGCGGGCCTATAACGGTTACCCATCCAAATATTACGCGTTATTTTATGACCATACCGGAGGCTTGCCAATTGGTACTTGAGGCTGGTAGCATGGGTAATGGTGGTGAAATATTTGTGTTTGATATGGGGCAACCAGTTGCCATTGCCGACCTTGCTAAAAAAATGATTCGCTTATACGGCCTTATCCCTAATATAGATATTGATATTGTGTATAGTGGCCTCCGCCCTGGCGAAAAGCTATATGAAGAGCTTTTAAACGATGGCGAAAACACAGGCAATACTTATCACGATAAAATAATGATTGCCAAAGTACGTGAGGTTGAGTTTGTTGAGGTATCTAAACACTTTACCGAACTTTGTTCGCTTGTAAGTTCTGAAGAAAGTGATATGTACCTAGTTGCTAAAATGAAAGAAATGGTGCCTGAGTTTGTGAGCAACAACAGTGTGTTTGAGAAGCTTGATATGGGTGGGAAAGTGGTTGGAATGGATTAGTGTGGTCCACGACGTCCACACATATATGTTTGATTTTTTGTTTATGGGTTT
>JAGWVE010000107.1 GCA_018971025.1 Bacteroidota bacterium
CGGTACGTACTATCGCTCCAATTAACAGATAGCACACCTGTTAAACCATTACTTAGGCCTAGTAAACCATACACGGCGTCTTCTACTTTTTCAGAATAAATATTTTTTAAAATAGCACCAGAAACCTTTGTTACCGGGGCAATACAATTGTTTACTAGATCCAGCACATGCGACGCATAATCATACAAACACCCGCCACCCTCTGCAGCACTAGAGCGCCAGGTGGTTGGTTGTGGTTTGGTAATGACTGGTCCATAGGCTTCGGCAGTAAAATGTTGGAGCTTACCTAAAGCACCTATTTGCAATAAATGTTTTAACTTTTTAAATGTGCCTAAAAACTGATTGTGGTAACCTACTTGATTAACCAAATTATTTGAAGCAGCTAAAGCGGTTAACCTAGTAGCATCGACTACATCTAGGGTAAAAGGTTTTTCTGCAAAAACATGGATCTTTTTTTCTAGAAAATCTTGAATAATACCCGCATGGTATTTGGTAGGCACTGCAATAATTACAGCATCAGGCGTAACTGCCTGCAACATTTTTTTATAATCGTTAAAGCAAGGGATATCAGAAAACTTTTGCAAAAAATCAGTTACCATGGTAGACGTATCTACGGCGCCCACCAACTCTATGCTAGGATGCGCTCCCGCAATAGACAAATGAGAGAGCCCCATTTTACCAAGTCCTATAACCGCTAATTTAACTTTACCCATGTACCCTAATTTTTAAATGCATTTATTACTGCTTTACAAGTTTATTACATAAAGCCTCGTAAGCTGCCACCACCGCTTTCCAAGTATATTTTTGCACCGCAATCTCTTGCATTTTTTTACTGTTCAAATGTACAGTATCTGCTAGATTAATTTGTGCCATTAAACTAGCCTCACTCGTAAAATACTGCGCCAAACCATGCGTGGTAGCTTCATTGTAGCCAGAAGCATAGGCACAAATAGATAGGCCCAGGTGCATGGCCTCCACCAGCGATGGATTGGTACCACCTGCCGAGTGCCCATGAATATAGAGCGCGCAATTACTGCGCAGCATATTTAAGGTACGCGTATCGTAAATGGCATCTAATAATATTAGATTGGAGTGCTTGCTATACTTTTGTATTGTACGCTTACCAAAATCTGAATCTTTAAAATTACCTACTATTACAAATTGCATAGACGCATTTTTAAACGCCTCTAACTGCATGATAATATTATTATCGGGCTGAATCCTACACACTGCAAAAGCGTATTTGCTTTTTACAAATGGATACTGCTCAGTATCATTTGTAGTTGGCGATTCTGGCATGGCCTGATCACCACCGTATGCAATGAGCGAGGCCTCTCTACAATAGGTATCTAAAATATAATCTTGTATTAAAGTATTATCGGCAATGATGATGCCCGATTTTTTTACCAGCAGCCTCTCGGATAATTTAATTATAAACTTTGCAAGGGGCGACCATTTACTGCGCTTCCAATCTAGCCCGCCAAAATTTAAAATTATTTTTTTTGCGTTTGCACTTGATATAAAGGGCATGTATAACCCGGCACCAAAACCTAAAAAAATTACCGCATCGTTATTTTTAAGTGCATGACGTAAGGCCAGTGTATCGTATAACATACCAGCCATGCCATGCGAGCTGCAATTGATATAATGCAGCGTGGCGTTATGATAATGCGTAGGTAAATCCTGTACGCGCAACTCATTGCCAAGCTTGCCATTACCAAGCATATCAGGCGCAGAACAATACACGGTTATATCATGCACAGCACTTAACCCCTCCACCAGTTTACTAGCTAGGGTTTCAAAGCCGCCATATTTATTGGGCAAGCCCTGTATGCCTACTACCGCTAGTTTCATGGGTGCTAATTGATGAAATAAATATGCCGGTTAATAACCAGGTGAGGTATAAAATATAAGAGTAAGAATCAAAATTAGAAGTCATGAGCGGAAAAATAAAACTGAGCTTCATTAAAAATAAAGCCAGCGCCAACTTACTACCAACATTAATGTACGCTCTATAACAAGCACTCACCACCACCACGTAAATACCTACGTATAAAAA
>JAGWVE010000108.1 GCA_018971025.1 Bacteroidota bacterium
CAGCCCTTAAATCGGCGCCTCCTTCCACTAAATGGGTGGCAAAACTATGCCTAAAAGTATGCGGCGAAATCACTTTTGTAATGCCCGCTGTAAGTGCCAGGCTTTTGATAATATAAAATATCATGACCCGGCTTAATGCATTGCCACGCCTGTTTAAAAATAATATGTCTTGGTTTTTTTCTGAAATGTTTTGGTGCGACCTCACCGTGTCTTTGTAAATTTTAATGCACTTGATGGCATCTGTTCCAATAGGTACCAGTCTTTCTTTGTCGCCTTTGCCAATTACCCGAATAAAACCAATATCTAAATACAAGCAAGATATTTTAAGCCCTACCAGTTCACTTACACGAAGCCCACAACTATACATGGTTTCTAAAATGGCTTTATTTCTAGTGCCTTCGGGGCTCGATAAATCGATGGCGCCAATGAGTTGTTCAATTTCTTCAAAGCTTAGCGTATCTGGTAATTTTCGTCTCGTTTTTGGGGCTTCTAATAGCGTAGAAGGATCGATTGTTACCAGTTGTTCTGTAAGCAGGTATTTATAAAAACTTCTGATGCCAGATATAATACGGGCCTGCGTAGTAGCACCCATGCCAAGCTCTCCAATCCATTTTACAAAAGCTTGTAAGTCTTTGAGGGTAAGGGCTGCAGGATTTTTTTCGTTATTCGTTACTTGTAAATATTGTGTTAGTTTGGTAACGTCATGCAGGTAGGCTTCCACCGAGTGGTCACTTAAAGATTTCTCCAATCGTAAGTATGCTTTATATCCTTTTTTATAGGCTTCCCACATGGTACACTTATTAATTACGCAGTCTTGACCGGTTAATTTGGAAATGAAGGTAAGCTAACCGATATTGCGACACCAAATTTATTCAAAGTAAAGTCAAGAAATGCAGGTGAATCTTAGGTCGTTTAAGCAAAAGGCAAAAAAGCAAGAAAAATCATTCAAAAATTTCTTATCAAAAATTGGACGAAAGCCACCTAAAGATTTAGATAAAAATGCGCCTGCTATTGATGCCGAAGTGTGGAAAGAGGTTGATTGTTTAAGTTGTGCCAATTGCTGTAAAAGCATGAGCCCAACATTTACCCCCGCCGATATTAAAAGAATTGCAGCTCATTTTAATATTACCCCCAAAGAGTTTAAAGCCACTTGGCTCGAATATGACGCCAAAGATAAAGATTGGGTGAATGTTTCACAGCCTTGTCAGTTTTTAAATTTGAGTACCAACATGTGTGCTATTTATGAGGTGAGACCCGCAGACTGCGCTGGTTTCCCACATCTTAAAAAGAAAAAATTTGTGGAATACTTACACGTACACAAGCAAAATATATCTTATTGTCCAGCCACTTTTAAAATGGTTGAAAAAATGATGGAGCGCTATTAGGCTATCATCAAACTTGTCATGGAAATAGATCCGTAAATAGTTTTATCATTAAACAAACGGGCAGTTTCATTTTCTTCTTGAAGTCCAAGCGTATAAAGCAGCGGCAAAAAATGTTCTAGGGTTGGGACAGACATTTGCATATTTCTATCCCACAAATTTGGCTGGTATAAATGTTCGTGCGTATGATTGCTGATAGCATTTTTTATTTGTGTATTAGCGACTTCTGCCCAATCAAAGCCTGCGTTTGGAAGCTGCCAATTCATATTGCCTAAATTGTGTACCATATTGCCACTACCAATAATAAGCACACCTCTCGTTCTTAAAGCCTTTAATTCTTTTGCAAGTGCATAATGCTGAATGGGTGTGAGTCTGGTGTCTAAACTCATTTCTAAAACTGGAATATTGGCAAGCGGATACATGTTTTTTAAGATGCTCCAACTTCCATGATCTAGTCCCCAATTGTTATCGAGTGTAACATCTGTTTTGGTAACTAAATTTTTTGTAGCAGACGCTAGTATGGGGCTTCCAGGAACTGGGTAGGTTGTATTAAAAAGAGCCGGAGGAAATCCATAAAAATCATGAATAGTTTTTGGCATTGCTGCTGCGGTGATATGCGTGCCAACGGTTTCATAATGCGCCGATATACATAAGATGGCTGC
>JAGWVE010000109.1 GCA_018971025.1 Bacteroidota bacterium
GATGTGCAGGCCATCACAGGATCACTTCGTTTTTTTAGTTTAGGAAATATTCAGTTAACAGATTATTCTGGTAATTTATTGAACTCGGTAAAACCTTCGGAGTTTGCCATAGACGCGGGTTACACGCGTATGCTCAACGAAAAAATTAGTGTGGGTGTAGCGCTTAGGTATATCAATTCACGCCTTGTTGTGGGTGATGTGGGAACGGGTGTTTTGTACAAAGCGGGTAACGCTGTTGCTGCAGATGTTTCGGTGTATCACGATGGTACCGATGAAGGCGAAGGTTTACGCTGGGGTGTGGTGCTTTCTAATTTGGGAACAAAAATTGGCTACACCAACGATGCAAAAAATAAAGATTTTATTCCTGCAAACTTTGGCGCAGGGGTTTCTTATACCAAAGATATTGATGCAAGCAATAAAATTACTTTAGCGCTAGACATGAACAAACTACTTGTTCCTGCAGCGCCAACTGCAACAGGTGTGTACAGTGTAGATTCTGCAAACTTATCTAGCTACCGCACGGGTGGTGTTGTTTCTAGTTGGTTAAAATCTTTTAGTGATGGCACGGGTGTTGCAAAATCTATGCAAGTATCTGTAGGAGCAGAGTATGCATACAACGAACAATTTTTTGTACGCGCTGGATATTTTTATGAAAATAAAAACCGCGGTAACAGAAAATATGCAACGGTTGGTGCAGGCTTTAAGCTGGATTTTATGGATATCAATTTATCGTATCTCGTGCCTTCAGGCGCAGGTGTTACGCGTAATCCATTATCTAATACTATGCGTTTAGGTGTGTCTTTTAAACTTGGTGAATAAGACAAACGGCGTGAGCCACAAGTCCTTCCTGACGGCCAACAAAACCCATCGTTTCGGTAGTAGTTGCTTTAATAGAAACATCCTTAATACCTATGCCTAGTATGTCTGCAATGGTTTCTTGCATGGTAGCAACATAAGGTTTAATTTTTGGTGCTTCTAAACAAAGTGATGCGTCTATGTTTCCAATGGCGTAACCTTCGGCTTCAATAAGTGTGCGTGTTTTAGCTAGTAAAATTTTGCTATCTATATTTTTATATTCAGACGAGGTATCCGGAAAATGAACACCAATATCTCCAAGGCAAGCAGCGCCTAGTAGTGCATCGCAAATAGCGTGTAATAAAACATCGGCATCGGAGTGGCCCAGGGCACCTTTATGGTGTGGGATGGTAACGCCACCAATAACTAAATCTCTTCCTTCTACCAGTTGGTGAAAATCAATGCCGTAGCCAATGCGTAGTTTCATGTATTTCAAATTGTGTTTCAAAGTTACGTTTTTATATCTTTACCGGGTATGAAGCAGCAGCCTGTTATTGCCGTTATTGGACTTGGATATGTGGGACTCCCGCTGGCTACTGCGTTTAGTGCTACCTACCGGGTTATTGGATATGATATAAATGAGGAGCGGATAATTCAGTTAAATAGTGGTATCGACGCTACGCATGAAGTTGAGGCAGAAGCATTACAGTCCGCAATAAAAGCCACAAGTAGCAATAAAGGTTTAACCCTTACGCACCAGCCAAACGATTTATCGGAAGCAACAATTTTTATTGTAACCGTTCCAACACCTCTTACATCAGATAATTTACCTGATTTAAGTTTTTTAACCGCTGCTAGTGAGCTTGTAGGAAAGTATATACGGCCCGGAGGCATTGTGGTGTATGAATCTACGGTGTATCCTGGTTGTACCGAGGAGGTTTGTGTACCGGTGGTGGAACAGTATAGTGGACTTGTTTTTAATACAGATTTTTTTGTGGGTTATTCGCCAGAAAGAATAAATCCGGGCGATACAGGGCGTCCATTACAATCTATTGTAAAAGTAGTGTCCGGAAGTACGCCAGAAGTTACTAAACTGCTTGCTAGTTTATACAGTTCCATTATTACAGCAGGTGTTTTTGAAGCCTCTAGTATTAAAGTGGCCGAAGCTGCAAAAGCAATCGAAAATGCACAGCGTGATGTAAATATTTCTTTTATGAATGAGCT
>JAGWVE010000062.1 GCA_018971025.1 Bacteroidota bacterium
GTTTTAGATGCAAAAGAAAGCGTTGTTTCCCCTGAAATAACCTCTCCATAGGAATTATCGGGTGTAATAAATTTTTTAGTGAACCCAAATGCTTGTTCATAAAAACTGATTGTTTTTACAACATCCTGTACATATAGGATAGTATAGGCAAATTTTATCATTGTTAGAATTTTGAAGTAAAGTAAATAAAAAAGATGCAACTACGCTAACCCACTGATTGACAACAAAAAAGCCATCATTGCTGATGGCTTGTCTAGTTTTGCTCCCCTTACAGACGAAAGATGCAACTGTAATGCTATGATAGAGTATCTGACTATAAGAAAATTAAAGTGTTGAACTTCCTGCAATTTTACACTTGATTAGTGTTTAATAAAACTGCAGAAAACAAAGTTCTGTATTGCTCCAGAAGGTGTAATGTGGTCTTCTCTTTTACACTCCACATTTTTAAAATCAGATTTTTCAAATTTTTCCTTCATCCCACCTTCATCGTATTGTTTTATCTCTAATCCGCTACATTTTTGTGGACCGTCAACGGAGAATGTTCCAATAATTACCATCCCGTCAACTGCGCTTTTTACAATATTCAAGTATTTTTCAATTTTATCTTTGTCGGTTTGAAAATGAAATGCAGCTCTGTCATGCCATAAATCATATTTTTCACTAGGTATGAAATCCAATATATTACATACTATCCAATTTACTTTATCTGCGTCATTACCTAACCTTTCTTTAGCCCTTTGTATAGCTGCAGCAGAAATATCCAAAACAGAAACATTGGTGTAACCTTCAGCCAATAAAAAATCAACCAATTTGCTATCACCACCTCCAATATCAATTAATCGGGCTGTTTTTGGAATATTGAACTTATGAATAAACTCTAATGAAACTGCTGGCACTTCTTGAGTCCAACTCACCTCATTTGGCAGCTTAGTATTATATATTGTTTCCCAATGTTCTTTAAGATTATCTTTCATTTTACAAATTTCGGAAATAACCCTAGATTAATTGTGATTAAAGTCACAGCTTATATTTGAAAATTAAAAGGGTCATACTATCAAAGTATAACCCTTTTATCTTTTTTTTGCTCCCCCTTCTGGACTTGAACCAGAGACCCTCTGATTAACAGTCAGATGCTCTAACCAACTGAGCTAAGGAGGAATATGTTTCCCACGGTTGAATACCATGGGGTTGCAAAAATAGGAAAATTTGCAATCTGGCAAAATCTAGTTGCAAAAATCATTAAAAAACAGTGCTAAAAAGCAACATATAGGCCATCTTCCCGCATTTGGGTAGGGTAGGTTTTTAAATAATAGCCTTCACCACTGGTATTCCGCCCATTTTGGAGGCTAAACCTATACCGGTGCAGTGGACATACCACCATTCCGGCGGCATCAATAAAGCCATCTGCCATGATCCCACTTGCATGGGGGCATTTTTGTGCAAAAGCAAAAATTTGATCCTGAAACTTACCGAGGGTTATTTTTTTATCCGCCACTTCTACAATACACATGTTGTTGGATTGCCAACTTAATGATAAAGGCGCATCTGTAATTTTATGCCAAGAGGGCGTTTTGGAAAAAAGAGAAAGCATGCAATTAAAAATGAACGTCTCTGTAAGGGTAACGTATTAAATAGAGTTCACGCACTTTGGTTAAAATAATTTCACGCAGTGCATCTATATTTTTCTTTTCTAGTGCCGAAACAAAAACACAATTATTACCAGTAGCGCGGTCCCACTTTTCTTTTAGTTCTAATAACAACTCTTGCTTAACGTCGTCTTCAAGCCATTCATCAAATGTAACTGACTCATACAAATCGAGTTTATTAAATATGGTAAGAATGGGTTTGTCAAAAGCTTTGAGTTCTTGTAGTGTATGATTTACAACACCAATTTGATCTTCGTATAAAGGATGTGAAACATCAACAACGTGTAATAAAATATCTGCTTCACGAACTTCATCCAAAGTGCTTTTAAAACTTTCAACTAAATGGTGTGGTAATTTTCTAATAAAACCTACCGTATCACTTAATAAAAAAGGCGTGTTTTCGTAAACAATTTTTCGAGTGGTGGTATCCAGTGTTGCAAACAATTTATTTTCTGCAAACACATCAGATTTACTCAGCACATTCATGAGCGTGCTTTTACCAACGTTGGTGTAACCCACCAGTGCAACACGTATAAACTCTCCGCGTTCTTTACGCTGGGTGATAGATTGTTTATCAATTTCTTTTAAACGGCCGCGCAGTAATGCAATTTTATCTTTAACAATACGTCTATCTGTTTCGATTTCTGTTTCACCCGGACCGCGTGAACCAATACCCGCTCCCTGACGTTCAAGGTGCGTCCACATACCTTTTAAGCGTGGTAAAATATATTGGTATTGTGCTAACTCTACTTGCACTTTTGCTTGTGCTGTTCTTGCGCGAGAGGCAAATATATCTAGGATTAAATCGCTTCGATCAATAACACGACACTTCACTTCTTTTTCAATATTTGAAATTTGTGAGCCGGTTAATTCGTCATCAAATATGACTACATTAATGTCTCTAGAGGCAACGTATTGTTTGATTTCATCGAGCTTTCCCTTTCCAACAAATGTGCGGCTATCGGGGTGCGGAAGTCGTTGTGTAAATCTTTCTATAGTAGTAGCACCAGCCGTTTCGGCTAAAAAAGCAAGTTCATCTAAATACTCTCTTACTTGATCTGGCGTTTGCTCTTTTTGTATGAGACCAACAAGTACCGCTTTCTCCTCTTTTCTAATTTTATGTTGCTTCTCAATCAAAATATCAAATTTATAAACCGCTGAGAGTAATGCCTACAGAAAAACGGTGCATGGTTGGACCAAATCCTTCTTTAAGCACACCGTTAAATTGATAACCAGCACCTAAAGACCAACTACCATAACCTACTCTTCCTGTTACAGCAAGCATGGTTCCGTTGATATAGCGCTTGGTTACATCTTTTTCGATATAAGAAGTACCATATACAGATTCACCTTTTTTATTGACTAGGTTTTTACCTTTTGTATATGCTTTTAATAAAGAACCTACTTTAACACCAATAGCAGCCTTCCAAGATTTGTTAGGATTTTCTGGGTTAGAATAGTACCTGATTTCTGCAGGGATTTCGGCGTAAATACTAGCCACTTTATTTTTCTTAAAATGATCTACGCTATCAACTGCGTAATACTGTAAAGTGCTTGCCGCCGATTTAAAATCAACTTTTGTGTTGTTAAAAAATATATGGCTAGTTCCTAATCCAATACCATAAGCAACACTATATTTTGGATTGGTTTTAAAAGGCTTATCAAACATGAAATAAACATTAAAATGCCTGCTAAACCCGTTGCCTGTGCGCATTGCAGTAGGCTTACCAGTCCAAGAATCTCCGCCATACTGAATCATTAAATGATCGGCAGCACGGTTGGTAAAATCAAATTTACTCCAGTCTTTGGTTGGTTTTTTTGCTGTTTGAGCTGAAGCAAAAAGGGTAGCAGATAACGCTAGGCTTAGAAATACTAATTTTTTCATTGTTTGTTTGGTTCGCTGTATAAATACAATTGGCCACAAAAATAACTGAATTGACATCAAGGCCGGGTTAAAAATTAGTCAAAACTGCTTTATTTTGGTTTTTAGGGCCAATTTTATGCAATTTGTTGATTTTTAGGCAAATATCCTGCTGCATAGGTGATAATGCCTGCCAAACTTTTAGCGCCTATTTTGTCCATAATTCTAATTCGGTAGCTCTCTACGGTTCGTTTTCCAATTTTTAACTGGCTCGCGATTTCTTTACTCGTAAGTTCTTTACAAATCAGTCCAATAATTTGTTTTTCTACTTCGGTAAAACTGATGTTTGCATTGTGATGACGGACCGTTGTTTTTTGTGCAATAATTTTTGAAAGCCTTTCGGTAATACTTTGAGAAAAATATGCATTGTGCTGATACACCGAATTGATGGCGGTTACCAGTTCTTCATGCACAATATTTTTTGACAAAAAGCCCATCGCACCCGCTTCAATCATTTCAATAATTTGTTGGTCTTCACCAAAAGAAGTGAGTGCAATAATTCGGATGCCCGGATATTTTGCACATAATATTTTTACTGCTTCCGTTCCTGTAAGGTTGGGCATTTTTACATCGGTAATAATAACATCGGGCGCTACAGATGCAACGAGTGCAATTAATTGATTGCCATCAGAAGCTTCGCCCAATAAGTCAATGTTGGAAACGCCTGCTAGCATTAGCTTTAAGCCTTCTCTAAAAATTCGGTGATCATCGGCAATGACAATTTTGATTTTTTTACTTAGCATAATTAAGGGGAGTTTTTATTTGATAACGAACGCCTTGCTGTGGCAAAGTGTCTATAATTATTTGGCCACGAAGTAGTGCAACGCGGTTAAAAATATTTCTTAAACCAGAACCGGTAGATGCCTGCGCAACGGCCTCTTTATCAAAACCAATACCATCATCTGTAATCGATAGTGAAAAATATTTTTCGTCAACTACCGCGTTGATCCAGACATTTTTTGCGTTCGAATGCTTTAATGCATTGTTTAATATTTCCTGAATAATCCGGTAATGATGTAGCCAGTGATCTGGTTCCGATTCTGGGAGTGTGCCACTTAGTTCCCAGTGCACTTGAATATTACCTAGTTTATTAAAAGTGGCTACCAGTTCTTCTACGCCCCAGCAAAACCCCGCTGCCAGTAACTGATTGGGAACAATGGCTTCACTCATTACACGCATGCGCTTTAATACGTCATCGATATGCGTGGCGGCTTCTTTAATGAGTTGTCTATCTGCGGGAGAAACAGGATTGATACTACTTACCTGCAGTCTAATAACAGAAAGTAGTTGGCCAAAATCATCGTGAAGATCAGCAGCAATTCTTTTACGTTCTTTTTCGGCGGCCGTAATTTCGGTGGTGATGAGTTGATGTAATAATGTTTTATTTTTTTTGTGGTAAACATAAATCACACAAATAAATAAAAATAAAAATACACCAACTAGTGGAATTGAAAACAAAATAAGCGTGTAAAAGCTGGGCTGTTCCGACATGCAATAATTTTATTATTCAATTTGGAAATAATAAATATCACTTCCTAATTATTGCTGACAACTACACGCTATTACATTGCCTAAAATAAATATTACATTGGTGAAACCATTGGTACCAAAGGGCATTAGGTATTTACACCTGGTAATAAGATATACTAATCTAAAGGACGAATCCAAATATTTCTATAGCTTACTGGACTGCCTCCATCAAAGCCATGATCTTGTAAATAAAATGGAAGTTTAGCTGGATGGGCTTCATACACCGCTGGACCAATCCACTGAATCGTTCCTTTTATTTCAACATTGTTTTGAATGAGCACGCCATTGTGTAATACCGTAAATCTTCCTGGCACCTGCACTTTACCATCGGCGTAAAATTGAGGCGCTGTAAAAATGATATCATAGGTTTGCCACTCACCCGGTTTTTTTGTTGCATTCACAAGTGGAATATGCTGTTTGTAAACTGCACCCGCTTGTCCGTTCACATAGGTTTGATTGGTGTAAGAATCTAAAATTTGGATTTCATACTTACCCATAAAAAACACGCCACTATTGGCACGGTACTGGCCCGATTGCTTAATTTCTGCGGGAGAGCGCCACTCGATATGGAGTTGACAACTACCAAATGGCTGGTTGGTTTCAATGGCACCCGACCCTTTCACCACCGTTAGCGTACCGTCTTTTTCTATTTTCCAACCGGGTTTTCCGCCACCTAAACGGTGCCATGCATCTAAATTTTTACCATTGTAAAGCACAATAGCATCAGATGGGGCATCTGAAGGCGTTTTACCGGGTTCTACTTTTGTAGGCTTGGGTTCCCAGATTTCGGTTTTTGCAGCTTCTCTATTTAAACTGTCTTCTTTACTTTTTTGCGCACTAGTATTTGTAGCAATTAGTGTTACACCAAGTAACAACACTATTAATTTTTTCATCTACTTAAATTTTTGGAATGCTGTATCCATTGTGGTACACAGCCGATAAATATTTTGCGTTAACCGCAGCGTCGGTAAATTGTTTTTTTGCGTGATCCCACTGTAATTGTTTGCCACTGCGGTGTGCAATGTTTCCCATCTGACAAATGGTAGCCACTTTTGCACCTTCTTGAATAGAGCAGTGAAGTTTAGAAAAGTCACGAGATTTTACAACTTCTAAAAAGTTAATCCAATGTTTTTCTACACCATTGTCTACCGATCTATTCAGTGGAACAATGATCTTGTTGGCACTTCTAGATTCTTCGAGTACTTCCCAACCATTTCTATTTAAAACTAACGTTCCGTTGTCGCCCTGAAACGCAACACCATGATCTCTTCCGTAGTTACCATTGGTAATTCCCATTGTTTGCTCCCAAGAAACACTAAACTTATCAAAGCCGTAGAGCACGTTTAACATATCTGGTGTTTCACTTGCAGCATTAGGATCGGCGTATTTACCGCCCACAGCAGATATTGTATTGGGCGCCGTTTCTTTCATGCCCAGTAATGCGTAATCCAATAAATGCACACCCCAATCCGTCATTAGGCCGCCTGCATAATCCCAAAACCATCTAAATGAATAATGGAAACGGTTGCGGTTATAGGGTCTTAACTGAGCTGGACCGAGCCATGTTTTATAATCAACACCTGCAGGTACAGGCGCGTCTGGCCTCGGCTGCATGGGTGTAGACTGAGAATAGCACCACACTTTTACATTTCTGATCGCACCTAATTTTCCGGTATGTACAAAATCAACGGCGTCGCCAAAATGTTTTTGACTGCGTTGCCACTGACCCGCTTGCACCGCTCTACCATATTTTTCTTGCGCTGCCACCATTGCGTTACACTCCACAATCGAATTACCTACTGGCTTTTCTACATAAATATCTTTTCCGGCCTGACAAGCGTGAATCATTTGAAGTGCATGCCAATGATCAGGCGTACCTATAATAACAACGTCGATATCTTTATTTTCTAATAATTTTCTATAATCGGAATAGATCGCAATTTTAGAAGTGTCAACATTTTTAGATTTTAATTCGGCAATTCTTCCATCAATTACATTTGTATCAATATCACAAAGTGCAGCAATCACAACACCTGGAAGACGCATGGCAGTAGAGGCGTTGGCCCATCCCATACCATTTAAACCAATCACACCTATATTAACCCTGTCGGATGGCATGATACTATTTTTAAAATAAGCAAAGCTCTCATTACCGAGTGCAGATGCAAGTACAGAGCCTCCCGTTAAGAGACCTGCATTTTGTAAAAAGTTTCGTCTTGTAGACATGGCAAGCGTTTTAATTGAAGTATAAATTAAAACGTTTTTTGCATATCAGCTAAATTATTTAACGCTTTTTGTAACCCGGTCTTTGTTTAAAATTACCTCTACCGCGTTGCTTGGGTGCATACGCTGGTGTATCGCCAAATTCGGGAGGGACTGTGCCCTTTGTTACGGGGGCACCTAGTAGCTCTTCGATGGCTAAAAATTTATATTGCTCCTGCTCACTTACAAGCGTGAAAGCCGTTCCAGTAGTGGCTGCGCGGGCAGTACGGCCTATACGGTGAATATAATCTTCACCATCATTGGGGACGTCGTAATTAATAACAAGGTCAATTTCTTCAATATCAATACCCCTGCTTAAAATATCAGTGGCTACCAGTATAGAAAGTTTGTGGTTTCTAAAATCTTGAAGCACTTGCTCTCTTTGTTTTTGGTCTAGATCCGAATGAATTTCTTCGGCCGCAAGTTTGGCACGTTTTAATTCCTGTGTGAGTTGTTTTACATTTTGTTTTTTGGAACAAAACACAATTACATTTTTATACACATTACTACTAAGCATGTCGGTTATGATGGGCACTTTTTGTGGTTCATACACAATAAATGCTTTTTGTATAATTTGTTCTGGCGGTTTTGAAATCGCAATATTTATTTCTACCGGGTTCGTTAATATTTTTCTTGCAAGGTCTCGCATTTTTACGGGCATGGTTGCAGAAAATAAAAGGTTTTGTCTTTTCGCCGGTAAAAAAGAAATTATTTTTTGAATGTCATCGTTGAAACCCATGTCTAGCATACGGTCTGCCTCATCAAGCACCAAGTATTTTAAGCCTTTGAGTTTTACATAACCCATGTTTAAATGTGCAATCATGCGGCCTGGTGTACACACAACAATATCAACACCCGTTGTTAATGCTTTTTTTTCTGCGGCAAAAGAACTTCCGTCGCCACCACCATATACGGCGATAGAACTTACATCGGTAAAATAAGAGAGCCCTTCTAAACTTTCTGCAATTTGAATCGCTAACTCACGTGTTGGAACAATGACAAGTGCATTGATGTCGTGAGAGTCGTGTTGTGTTGTTAACAACCTATGTAAGAGCGGTAATAAAAATGCAGCCGTTTTACCCGTGCCCGTTTGTGCAGCAGCAATAATATCTTTCCCTTCTAAAATGGGAACCATTACTTGTTGTTGCACCGGTGTTGCTGTCTCATAACCCATCGCATCAATACCATCCAGTATCCGCTGATCCAATCCTAAATCTATAAACTTCAAAATAAACTATTTAATATATCTAAAAACAAAGATAGGGCTTATTACTGCCCTATCTGATAATCAATTACAACAACGCTTACATTATAGCTTTTCGTATAACGCGCGTAGCTTTTGTCTGGTCATAATTTTTTCCCAGTCTTTACCAAGTGCGTTTTCCCAAAGTGGTTTTAGACTTAATGAAATATCAATCATGGTATTAAAATCTTGATCCGATAATCCTGCACAAATACCTACTGGAATGTCGATGTTATTTTTTTCTACCATGAATTTAAATTCTTTAACACCTGCAGGGTAATATTCTTCTAGATGGTTCATCACAATACAATTACCAATACCATGTTTGGTGCCTAATAAATAACTGAGTCCATAACTTACTGCATGCGCAACACCCACCTGACTGTATGCAATACTCATACCGCCTGCAAAAGAAGCCATCATTAATTGTTCGTCGCTTTCATCATCCCAAGTATTTTTTTCTACAAATACTTTTCTACAAAGATCTAATGCCTTTTCGCCATAGCTCTTACTAAATTCATTTAAGTACGTGCCTTCTAAAGATTCGATGCAATGAATATAACAATCCATACCCGTGTAAAAACGCTGGTTTACAGGTGCGTCTTTTGCTAAATCTGGATCGAGTACAATTTGATTAAACGGTGTAAAATCTGAATTCATGCCCAGCTTTCGCACCGGACCTGTTAGTACAGTTGTTCTACTCACTTCGGCGCCAGTTCCTGATAATGTTGGAATACCTACTTTATAAACGCCCGCCTGTTTTACAAGGTCCCATCCCTGATAATCCGCCGATGATCCGGGGTTCGTCATCATAAGCGCAACCGCTTTTGCAAGGTCCATCGTAGAGCCGCCACCTATTCCAATAATACCGCTTACCGTGCCAAACTCATCACGCAGTGATGCCGCCAAAGCGTCTACCTGTCCGGTTTTGGGCTCATGTGTAACGTCTGCAAAAACAATTTTATCTTTTCCTGTAAGTGGTATTCTTTGTATAAGTGGCTTGCCTTCAAAAAAATGATCCACTAAAAAAATCATGGGCGCAGTGCCCTTTCTATTGGGTGCTAATATTTCGTCTAGTTGATTAAAACTACCGCGTCCATACACCACATAGTCAACCATTTTAAAATTTCTAAAACTCATATCGTTCTGTTTTAATTCAGGTATTTATTGTTGTTGTAAAAGCTTGGTTGCTTTTTCTAAATCTTCGGGTGTATCAATTTCTACTCCCATATAATTTGTTGTTACCATTTTTATTGGCACACCATTTTCTAAATATCGAAGGCATTCAATTTTTTCTGCAGCTTCTAATGGTGTCATTTCCCAATTGGTAAATGCAAGTAGCGCTTCTTTTTTAAAAGCATACACACCAATATGTTCGTAATAAACAATGGCCGCATCCGTACTTCTAGGATAAGGTATTACACTTCTTGAAAAAAACAAGGCGTTACTTTTTTTATCGATGGCCACTTTTACATAGTTAGGATCATCGATATTTTGCTGTGAAGTAAGCACTTGCATGAGCGATGCTACGCGCACATTTTCATTACCATCTTTAAATACTTCTAGTAATTTTTGGAGTGGTTCTTTTTTTACAAAAGGTTCATCCCCTTGTACATTTACAACGATATCAATATCCAAATTTGCAACCGCTTCTGCAATACGGTCACTACCACTTTCGTGTTCATTGACACTCATGATAGCTTTACCACCATGATTTGTGATTTCATCAAAAATGAGGGTACTATCTGTTACCACATAAACATCGGTAAATAATCCAGTGGCAACC
>JAGWVE010000110.1 GCA_018971025.1 Bacteroidota bacterium
CTATCATTAAAAAATTCTTGTACAGTGACCACGAAATCTTTTTACGTGAGTTAGTGAGTAATGCGGTAGACGCCTCTCAAAAAATTAAAACCCTTTCTTCTATTGGCGAAGCCAAAGGAGACCTTGGGGAACTTCGTATAGACGTGGTACTAGATGCCAAAGAAAAAACGCTTTCTATCATCGATAGAGGGGTGGGTATGACTTCCGAAGAAGTAGACAAATACATCAACCAAGTAGCATTTTCTGGTGCCGAAGAATTCATGGACAAATACAAAGACGCCAATATTATTGGTCACTTTGGTTTAGGATTTTATAGCGCCTTTATGGTGAGTGATAAAGTAGAGTTGTATTCAAAGTCATTTAAAGATGCATCGGGTGTGTTTTGGGGTTGTGACGGTAATCCAGAATTTGAATTATACGAAGTAGACTACGCACAGCGTGGTACTAAAATTGTTTTACACATCAGTGATGAAAGCAAAGAGTTTTTAGAAGCTTCACGTGTTAAAGCTATTCTAGACCGTTTTTGTAAATTCTTACCTATTCCTATTTATTTTTCTGAAGTAGGGGTAAAAGAAGAAGGCGAGAAAAAAGATGAAATCGTTGAAGAAAAATCTATCAACAATCCGGATCCTATTTGGGTTAAAAAGCCAAGCGAATTATCGAAAGAAGATTATGAGAAGTTTTACAAAGAACTATATCCATTTGGCGAAACACCTCTTTTTTGGATTCACCTCAATGTAGATTATCCATTTAATTTAACGGGTGTTTTATACTTCCCTAAAATCAAACAGAGCTACGAAATTCAAAAAGATAAAATTCAATTATACTGCAACCAGGTATTTGTTACCGACGAGGTGAAAGATATTGTGCCAGAATTTTTGATGTTATTACATGGTGTTATTGATAGTCCAGATATTCCATTAAACGTAAGCAGAAGCTACTTGCAGGGCGATCCGAACGTTAAAAAAATCAATGCACACATCACTAAAAAAGTAGCCGATAAATTAGAAGAAATATTTAAGGCAGACCGTGCAGCATTTGAAGAAAAGTGGGAGAGCCTAGGCTTGTTTGTTAAGTACGGCATGATGACCGACGATAAGTTTTTAGATAAGGCCAACAAGTTTATTGTAATGGAAGATACCACTGGTAAATTCCATACTCTCGAGGAGTACAAAACCTTAACAGAGGCTACGCAAAAAAACAAAGACGGCAAACAAGTTATTTTATACACCACCAATCCGGTTCAGCAGGACGCATACATTCAGGCGGCTACTAAAAAAGGATATACCGTTGTTAAAATGGAAACCCTCGTAGACTCGGCTTTCATTAACAATATGGAAATGAAGTGGGAGAACGTCACTTTTGTAAGAGTTGACGCTGATATCGTTGATAATTTAATTGACAAGCAGGAGTCTAACGAATCTGTGCTTAGTAAAGACGACGCCGAAAAATTAAAGGAACTATTTAATTTACAAATTGCAGATTTACACGTTACCACCGAGGTTAAAGGATTAAGCGCTGATAGCGCACCTGTAGTAGCAACCAGGCCAGAGTTTATGCGCCGTATGAAAGATATGGCCGGCGTAGGTGGCGGTATGACTGCGTTTTATGCGCAAATGCCGGATGAGGTTACTTTAACGGTTAATGGCAATCATCCAATTTATCAGACCCTGTTAAAAGAAAGCAATACCGATTTACAAAAAAGTCAGGTGCGTAATTTAGCAGACCTAGCTTTACTATCTCAGGGGTTATTAAAAGGGAATGATTTAACCAACTTCATTAATAGAAGCGTAGATCTATTACAAAATAAATAAGCGTTGTAAAAAAGCGCAGTTAAGCACTGATGCGAAGGTCAATCATTTTGAGCTGAATGGTTTTTTCATTATTCCATTCATTTTCGTCGAGTGTAAAAACAATATCTAATGGCTGATTCATTTGTAGCAATGCAAATTTATCAGCCATTTTAAATCCTAT
>JAGWVE010000111.1 GCA_018971025.1 Bacteroidota bacterium
AATTTCTATTGTTGGTTTTGCAGCAAATGCACCAAAGTTTTCTATTTTAAGTGCATATGCATAAGGCGCTTTAATTAGGGCTGGTTTGTACGCCGGCATGGTTACCACAATATCATTTCCTTGTTTTTTCCATGTGCATTTTTCTTTGGTGGCAACAAAAGAAATGTTGGTGCCTGCTGGTAAATCAAGGTCTTTAATTACGTATTCGCCACTATTGTTAAAAGTAGGTGCAATCGCGTATAATGCATTGCTAGTAGGGTTATACGTGAAATACAAATCTTTTTCTTTGCTGTTTTTAATAGACGTTTGCGAAGTGCGTATCCAGCGTCTGGTGTTATAAATGGCTTCTCCATTTTCAGTTAACCATGCACCAATTTGTAATAAACGTTCTTGCATAATGGGCGGAATTTTTCCATGATCATCAGGTCCAATGTCTAATAAAAAATTGCCCCCTCTACTCACTTTATCTACTAGCGCTAACACCAGTGATTGTGCCGAATTATAATCCCAAATATCTTCTTCTTTATTGTATCCATAAGAGTATCCCATACCTCTACTTTCTTCCCAAGGATGATCTTCAAAATCTAAATCAGGTTGGTACTCTGGGGTATATACACCACCATGATGAAAACGAATGCCGCTGCCCCATCTATCATACGTAACTACTTTATCTTTCACTGGACTTTCGTTATAGAGCCATGCTAAAAACTCCGGCGATTTCCATTTTGTATCCGACACATCCCAATCACCATCTGTCCAAAAAACATCGGGCTGATAGGTATTAATGAGGTCTTTCATTTGTGGCCACATATGGTCACTTACATATTTATGGATGTCCGATTTATAGAGGGGATTGTACCATTCGTAGAGTGAATAATACATACCCGCGCGCACACTGGTTTTTTTAACGGCCTTAAATAAATCGCCTAATAAATCTCTTTTAGGACCGCTCGTTAAGCTGTTCCAAGGAAAGCCCCAGGTTTTATCAGCTTCTTTACTTGGCCACATGGCAAAGCCATCATGGTGCTTACTCGTGAGTACAATATATTTAGCACCCGACTGCTCAAACAGTTTAGCCCAGGCGTCCGGATCAAAACGATCTGCCTTAAACATAGGACCAAACCCATAATAAGACATATCACCATAATGTAATTTGTGAAATTTTTTGCGCACATTGTCTTTGTCGGCTTGCAAACCGTTTTGGTACCACTCCGAGTAACTATGCTGTGGTCCCCAAGCAGGTACACTATACGCGCCCCAATGAATAAAAATGCCAAACTTCTCATTCATAAACCATGATGGAACAGGCCTCGTATCAAGCGATTCCCAGTTGGGCTGATAGGTTTGTGCAGTAACTTGTAACTGCAGCATGCTTATTAATAAGCAGCAAGCGATCCATTTTTTCATACGCAATTTTTATTTTTTTGTTGATGCATCTGTTACACATCTAAATCCAGTGTGCTCAAGTCCAGTGTCGGTAGCGGTTTTCATGCGCGCAGAAACTCGGTAACTTGCACAGTAAGAGTCGTGACATAAAAACGATCCACCACGCACTACTTTTTTAGGAATGGTAGGTTCGTCTGGGTCAAAACTTTTATTGCTACCTGTAGGATTTACCAATTGTTTTTTTGCGGCTTCTGTATAATAATTGGCATCATACCAATCGGAACACCATTCCCAAACATTACCACTCATATCGTATAAGCCGTATGCATTGGGTGCAAATTTTGCTACGGGCGCAATACGCATATATCCATCCGCACCTGTATTGGTATTTGGAAATTTTCCTTGCCAAGTATTTGCTTTTGTAGCACCTTTTTCGAGTGGTTCATTACCCCAAGGAAATGTTTGATTTTTTAAGCCACCTCTAGCAGCGTATTCCCACTCCGCCTCTGTGGGTAAGCGCTTACCA
>JAGWVE010000012.1 GCA_018971025.1 Bacteroidota bacterium
AGAGCAAAGGACTGAAAATCCTTGTGTCGCCGGTTCGATCCCGGCCCACACCACGAAGCCTCAGTTATAACAACTGGGGCTTTTTAATGCGCTTACTGTAAGGAGCTCGTATGTTTTTTTAAGATTCTTTTTCCTTCTGATTTAACGCGGTCCGTTTTTTTAAAAGCCCAAACAATATCACTCGCTTTTTTTCTGGATCGTTCAATGTCAACAATGGGCGAAGGATAATCTTTATCAATGATACAACCATACATTTCCTGTTCAATGGCACTCATTTTCCAAGGTTCATGAATCAGTGATGCCGGTACGTTTTTGAGTTCTTTGACCCACTGTTTTATAAAAAGCCCTTCACTATCATGTTCTTGCGAGTTTTTAATAGGGTTATAAATCCGAATCGTATTAATGCCCGTAACGCCTGATTGCATTTGTAACTGTGGGTAATGAATACCGGGCTCATAGTCTAAAAATTGGCGTGCTAAAAAATGAAGTTCCCTCCAATCCTGCCAAAGATTGTACACAAAAAAAGAAACAACCATAGCCCGCATTCTAAAATTAATATAACCCGTTTCTTGTAAACAGCGCATGCATGCATCTACAATAGGAACGCCCGTTTTTCCTTCCTGCCATGCAGTAATATAAGCTTCGTTTTTAGGTTTTATGATGGCATCATAGGCTTTATTGACGTGCTCAAATTCCATTCGACATTCGTCTTCAAATTTTTGAATGAAATGACAATGCCAGTGTAAGCGTGAAATGAAATTAGAAAGTGCCCGCTTATTTTTAGCATTAACGTAAGCTGCAATTGTATATTGATATACCGAGCGCATACTTATATTACCATAGGCTAGATAAGGAGAGATTCTACTACATCCTTTTCTACTCAACAGCGGTTTAGAAATATGATAACTATAATTTTTATGACGGTCCAGAATAAAGCTTTCTAAATAGCGCCAAGCAGTTGTAGCACCGCCTTTTTGAAAATTTGGATGCGGTGTTGTAATGCGTTTTGACAAGTCCGGTCCTTTCAGTGATTCGTATAGTGAAGGATTTAGTGTTACAGTATTCCAGTCATTTTCTGGTGTAACAGCAACGGGCGATGTCATGGTTTGTTCCCAGCGCTGTTTCCAATTTTTTCTTGACTTTAGTTTTCGAATAACACCATGTATTTGAAATTCTTTCCAAATAATATTTTGTTCAATGCAAAAAGATTGGATGTCTAGATCGCGGTCGTAAGTTTTTTTATTACCTACTTCTATATGCGAAAACATGTTTTGAATGTTGTAGACTTCAAGTAGACCGCGTAATACAGGTTTTACTTCATTATAAAAATAATAAAGTCTTGCATTTTTTTTATTGAGTGCTGTTTGTAAGTCTTGGATGGATTCATAAATAAATCGCCAATGCCTTTCGTCACTATCTTCCCCAGCCATTATGGAAGGCTCAAAACAATATAGCAAAAGCGTGGGTATATCCGCCTGAATAGCGGCTACAAGTGGCTCATGATCCGTTAATCGAAGGTCTCTTTTAAACCAGACAATATTAATTTTTTGCTTTTCCAAAAGAGTTGGTTTGCGGATGAATCTATTTACCGAATCGTAATCGTTTTTCGTTGCACGGTATGTGCCGAAAAAATTCCGAGTGCACCCCCTTCTATATTAGATGGCGG
Organism: Bacteroidota bacterium; assembly: GCA_018971025.1. Lineage (GTDB taxonomy): Bacteria > Bacteroidota > Bacteroidia > Chitinophagales > Chitinophagaceae > Sediminibacterium. The sequence goes on from JAGWVE010000012.1 coordinate 1,667, forward strand.
ATTAGATGGTGCAGTGCCGCCACCCGGTCCTGCGCCACTTTGTTGATTTAAACTATTGTAGTAGAGGTAACTAGCATTTGAAATACACTGCATTTCTACAAACACATTGTCTTTGAGTTTAACTTTTAAATTATCGTCACCACCGCGTAAGGGTCGTTGATTTACTTTACCATTATTAAGGTTATCATCAAATACATGAAACGTTGGATCGAGGGTGTCATTTATTTTTTGAATAAAGCGGTAGCTGTTGCCCAGTGTTACGGGATCTGTGTAGACAGGAATAACGCTGTATCTAATTTCTCCATTAAATGGAAAAGTATTGATGCGAAGGCTATCTAAATTTACTTTTTTGGGCATGGTAGCCGACGCCGTATATTTTTTTTGATCTACTACTACTTCTAAGTTGTAGGTGCCGCCTTCTATTCCTTTTATTTTTTGTGTTTTATAAAGGCCATTGCTAACAAAAAGCAAACTGTCTTTAACGCCTGTTTGATCGGAAATGATTACGCGTGCATTGTTAACGCCCACAATTGTAGTAGGTGTGGTTATCGGGGTAGACAAAGAAAGTTGTACAAAATATGGACCCGCCTGATCTGTAATGCTACCATCAATAACCAGCGTAGGGTTATTATTATCTAGTACCAAACTAATTTCTTTGTCACAACCCACTAGTATAGTGGCACAAAACGATATAAGAAATAATATTTTTTTCATGCCTAAAATTTAAATTGATACGTTACACTTGGAACCCATTTAAAAAGAGCGGTTCTAATAATTTGTGTTCTTGTAGGATTGTTAGGATCGTCTTTAAAACTAATGCGGTACGCATTTTCTCTACCATATACATTGTACAAACTAAAGTTCCAAGATCCGTGCATTCTTTTGGTTTTGTTTTTTTCGTAGGTAGCGCTAAAATCGAGTCGGTGATAGGCCGGCATACGATTGGCGTTTCTAGCAGCGTATTGATAAAGTGTTTGACCTTGAAGGGTGTATTTTCCAGTTGGATAGGTAACCGCGTCGCCGGTATTGTAAACAAACACACCAGAAATGGACCAGCGCTGGTTTAGATCATAAATACCCACCACAGAAATATCATGGGTTCGATCCTGTCTTGCATTGTACCAATTGTTTCCATTAATACCATCAATTTTTCTTTCTGTTTTAGAAAGGGTGTAACCAATCCAACCGGTAAAGCGCCCTTCTTTTTTCTTCAGTAACAACTCTACACCATAAGCTCTTCCTATGCCATATAATAATACACTTTCAACATCTGAAACCGTATTGATTTCGGCACCATCTTTATAGTCTATTTGATTTTGTAAGTATTTATAGTAAGCTTCGGCAGTAAATTCAAAATTACTTTTAAATACTTTTGTTACATATCCCACACTCCATTGATCGGCAACTTCTGGTTTAATATTATAGGAATTACCAATCCACTGATCGGAAGGGCTAGACGCAACAGCGTTACTTAATAAATGTAAATGTTGAATGTTTCTTGCATAACCCGCTTTAATACTGGTTTCATCATTAATGCGGAAGTTGGTGGTAATTCTGGGCTCAGGATTGACATATGTTTTTCCAAAACTTGATCTGCTAAGTTTTACAGACGAATTGACAATCCCATTTTGGTAGACATTATACACATCTCCACCCATTAAAGTGTACATTGATAGGCGAACACCGTAGTCGATGGTGAATTGACTATTGGCTCTATAATTGTTGGTGAGGTAAAGTGCGTTTTCGAACCCATTTCTACCCTCTTTAGACACACTATTAATAACGGTTCCGCTAAATGTACTTGGTTTAATCGTGTGTAAAATGGAATTAAAGCCAAAGCGCAAAGTGTTGGCACCATTAGCATAGAAGGTATAATCTTGTTTGAGGTTTAAATCTTTAATATTGGAATTGATATTAAAATTGGTTTCCCCATTTTTTAATTTGACGTTGTAATTGTAGTCGCTATAAATTAAAGAAGTATTTAAAAAGAGTTTGTTGCTAATAATTTTATTCCATCTGATTGTACCGGTTTTATTACCCCAGTCGATACCAAAGTCTTGACCTAGCCCGAGCTCGTCTCTTCCAAAATATCCCGAAATGTAAATTTTATTTTTTGCGTTGATTTGATAATTGGCTTTTGCATTTAAATCATAGAAATACAAAATGTTGTCTTTAAATTTTTCGGTTGCTTTTAAAAACACATCGGCGTAGGTTCTTCTACCAGAAAGAATAAACGATGATTTATTTTTTTGAAGCGGACCCTCAATACTTAGTTTACTACTAATAAGCCCAAGGCCTCCATTAACTGTATAATTTTGATTGTTGCCTTCTTTCATTTTTACATCGAGTACAGATGAAAGCCTGCCACCGTATTGACTGGGGCTATTGCCTTTTATGATGGTCGCATCTTTAATGGCATCACTATTAAAAGTGCTAAAAAACCCAAGTAAATGCGTGGCATTGTATACGGGTGCTTCATCCAGTAAAATTAAATTTTGATCTGCACTACCGCCGCGCACAAAAAATCCGCTATTGCCCTCGCCCGCCGATTTTACGCCGGGTAACAATTGTATTGTTTTTAAAAGATCCTTTTCTCCAAAAATGACGGGCACTTTATTAATCGAAGACATATTAATGGTTTCGGTTCCCATTTGTGCCTTTGTTAAATTGTCGTTTTTTCTAGACGACTCCACCACCACTTCTTTTAAAACATTTTTTGTTTGTAAATAAAAATTAATGGATTGACTGCTGTCTAATTTTATTTTTTGAATCAGCGTTTCATAACCTACTTGAGTTACTACAACAGAGTAATTGCCTTTTGGAAGTGACAGGGAGTAAAAACCGTACTCATTGGAAATAATACCAGCACTCGGTAATTCCTGTATACGCACCACAGCCTTAATTAAGGATTCGCCGGTTTGTTTGTCGCGTACACTACCGCTTAAGACAAGGGTTTGTTGGGCGGTAGCAGTTGCAAAATCTGCCCCAAGGAAAATAAGAAAACAAAAAACATATATTTTATAACGCATAGATAATTGTTAAACAATAGAATCTTCAATTGGTTGAATACTATAACGTTTAGACCGTTCGTCTATTGTTCGGTCCATTCAATGGGAATAGCAATTTCATTGGTCCTTGCAATCATTTGATAAGGTGCATTGTAGCCTAGAAATGTATAAAGCTTTCATGTTGTTGTTTAATAAAATAACAACATATACTTAAATAGGTTCAAAATGGGCTAAAGCCCAATATCTTATAGGTTAATAACCCATTTAATTTAATGGTATATTTAAGTCCTATTTTGTGTAAGAACAGCGTGAACATGGTAAAAAAAATTGCAACCAATTTAACTTTTTGGGTATTATTTGCGATCACATCAGGAATACTTGTAGGACATTTTTTTCCTGCTACAGGCGTAGCTATGCAACCACTTGGAAAATATTTTATTGACGTTATTAAATTATTTATCTATCCCATTATACTACTAACCATCGTAACAGGTATTTGTGGAATGGGTGATTTAAAAAAAGTGGGAAAAGTTGGTGGTAAAGCACTTATTTATTTTGAAATTATAACAACCCTTGCTTTATTCATTGGTATCTGCGTTGGTTACTTGTTAGAGCCAGGCTCTTCTGTAAATACTAGTATTGTAGCGAAAGGAGATATTTCAAAATATAGTAGTGGTAATGTTTCTATTTCATGGATTCAATTTTTCCAAGACAATTTGACCATTCAGGTTTTACTTTTTGCAATCATAGCTGGCATTGTTGTTAGTAAACTAAAAAACAAAGAAACTATTTTACCTAAAGTGTACTTGCTTTCAAAATATGTATTTAGGGGGCTACATATTGTTATGAAACTCGCGCCCATTGGTGCTTTTGGTGGCATGGCCTTCACCATTGGAAAATATGGTGTTGCTACTTTATTACCACTCGGAAAATTAATGGCATCTGTATACATTACAATGACATTGTTTGTATTCATTGTTTTAGGTCTTGTATTGCGTTATTATAAAATCAGTATTTGGAAATATTTGGGATACATCAAAAATGAATTACTCATTGTTTTAGGTACTTCTTCTTCAGAAGCTGCATTACCATCGCTGATGGAAAAGTTAGAACATATGGGATGCCACAAATCTGTGGTAGGCTTAGTGGTTCCTGCTGGCTATTCATTTAATTTAGATGGGACTTCTATTTATTTATCCATGGCCATTATATTTTTGGCCCAGGTTTTTCATATTCAACTTAGTTTGGAGCAAATCATTACCATCATTGGTATTTTAATGGTAACCTCTAAAGGCGCCGCTGGTGTAACAGGCAGCGGTTTTATTATTTTGGCTTCTACCCTAACTGCCACCAAGGTAATTCCAATAGAAGGACTTGCATTATTACTAGGAGTAGACCGCTTTATGTCTGAAGCTAGGGCTATAACTAATTTTATAGGTAATGGCGTTGCCACTATTTTCATCTCCAACAACGAAAAAATGTTTGACAGGTCTAGGATGTATAAAGCTTTTGGTATGCACAAAAACGAACTTTAGTGCTTACTATTTGTTACTTTAGTTACCTATGATTGGACACCGATTTATCAATTTTGTACCTGGGGAAAACTCAAAATCCAAATTTGAGCAGATGCTAGACATCTTTACCCAGCTATTAAACTATACAAGTGGAGACGCTACGGAGGCCTTAGATTGGCTTAACCAACTAGACCGTACCCACAAATTTACCGACGATGAGTACGGGGTGGGTGATTTTATAGAAGACCTAAAGCAAAATGGTTACTTAAAAGAAAATCCTCAAGACGGAAGGTTTGCCATTACCGCAAAAACCGAACAAACCATTCGTCAAAAAAGCCTCGAAGAGATTTTTGGAAAACTTAAAAAAGGAAAACAAGGAAACCATAGCACCACCAAAGCGGGTCCCACCGGTGATATCAATTCAGACACCCGCTCGTTTCAGTTTGGTGATTTGATGGAACAAATAGATTTCACAGAGAGCATTAAAAATGCTCAAATTAATAGAGGTGTCGATTCTTTTTCGATGCACGAAGATGATTTGGTGATCAGAGAAGCGGATTTTAAAACGCAAACATCTACGGTGCTCATGATTGATATTTCACACTCTATGATTTTATATGGAGAAGATAGAATCACGCCTGCAAAAAAAGTGGCGATGGCACTTTGTGAACTGATCACAAAAAAATATCCAAAAGACACCATCGATATTGTGGTGTTTGGAAACGATGCATGGCAGGTAGAAATTAAAGACCTTCCTTATTTACAAGTAGGACCCTACCATACCAATACCGTTGCTGGGCTTGAGTTAGCGATGGATATACTCCGCAAACGTAAAACATCTAACAAGCAAATTTTTATGATTACGGATGGCAAGCCTACTTGTTTAAAAATAGGTGGACGTTATTATAAAAACAGTTTTGGATTAGATCGTAAAGTGGTGAACCGTTGTATTAACCTTGCAGCACAATGCAAAAAATTAAAAATTCCGATCACTACTTTTATGATTGCTTCGGATCCCTATTTGCAAAAGTTTGTAGAAGAGTTTACGGAAATGAATAATGGTAAAGCCTATTTTGCGTCGCTAGACAATTTAGGCAGTTTTATATTTAATGATTTTGAAAGCGGTAAAAGAAAAACATTGTATTAATTATGAGCAAGCAAATCGATATAACAAAAATTGTAACATTAGGTGATTTAAAAAAATCGGGGTATCAGCCAAAATCTATAAAAGATGAAGTGCGTGATAATTTAATTGCCAGCATTCAAAATAAAGAAAACGCTTTTGAAGGAATATTGGGTTATGAAGACACAGTAATACCAGATGTGGAGCGCGCACTACTAAGTAGGCATAATATCTTGTTTTTAGGGCTTCGCGGCCAGGCTAAAACCAGGATGGCACGCCAAATGGTAGACCTACTAGACGAATACATTCCTACCATTGCTGGAAGCGAAGTAAACGATGATCCCCTGCAACCGCTAAGTGGCTTTGCTGTAGACTTAATAGCTGAGCATGGTGATGAAACCCCTATTCATTGGGTGCATAGAAGTGCTCGTTATGGTGAAAAACTAGCCACCCCGGACGTAAGTGTGTCTGATTTAATTGGTGATATTGACCCTATTAAAGCGGCCAACTTAAAACTGAGTTTTGCCGATGAAAAAGTAATTCACTATGGTATTATTCCAAGAAGCAATAGAGGCATTTTTGTGATTAATGAATTACCCGATTTGCAAGCTAGAATTCAGGTTTCCTTATTTAATATTTTACAAGAAGGTGATATCCAAATTAGAGGTTTTAAACTTCGTATGCCACTTGATATTTTGTTTGTGTTTACTGCTAACCCCGAAGACTATACCAATAGAGGAAGTATTGTAACACCGTTAAAAGATAGAATCGAAAGTCAGATATTAACGCACTATCCAAAAACAATTGAAACATCACTTGCCATTACAGAGCAAGAAGCTAATATAAGCGCTGCGCAAAAAGAAAAAGTGGAAGTGAGTGATTTAGTAAAAAGACTTATTGAGCAGGTTTCTTTTGAAGCAAGAACCAACGAGTTTGTAGATAAAAAAAGTGGCGTGAGTGCGCGTTTAACCATTGCTGCATATGAAGCAGCAGTGAGCAGTGCAGAAAGACGTGCAATTATTCATGGTCAAAAACAAACACAGGTTTGGATAAGTGATTTATCGGGTATTATACCTGCTATCACCGGAAAAATAGAACTGGTATATGAAGGAGAACAAGAGGGTCCTTACGAAGTAGCACTTAACTTATTAAACAAATCAATTCGTACTTTATTTGTTACCTATTTTCCCAATCCGGATGATGTAAAAAAACGAAAGGCGCCTAAAAAATCAGCTGCCAATACACCTGAGCAAAAGCAACCTGAAAACCCGTATAATGCTATCACCAAATGGTTTGACGCAGGCAACCACCTCGATTTGTTTTTGGATATGAAAGACGAAGACAAAATAATTGAACTCTATAAAGTGGACGGTTTATTTGGGATTGTTAAAAAACATTTTCCGCAAGCTGGCGAAAAACAATCGGCATTGCTCATGGAGTTTGTACTTCACGGACTTTCTTCTTATTCTATGATCAGTAAAAAAATGATTGACGGAAAAATTGAGTTTAATGATATGATGGGAAGCATGATTAACCTAGGAGCAATGGGTATGGACGACGATACTTATAACGATTATGCGTAAGAAAGCCTTTGTTATATTCCCCCACCAGCTTTTCAAAAACATATCGTTACTAGAAAAAGGAACGTCCATTTTTTTAGTGGAAGAACACCTCTTTTTTAGACAATATTCATTTCATAAAGAAAAACTGATACTCCATAGGGCTTCCATGAAAGCCTATGAGCAGTATCTTATACAGGAAGGCTACCCCGTAAACTATATTGATACCAACCATCCTTTACAAGATTGCAGGTTATTAATGGAAGCGCTGGCGAAAGAAAAATATACAAGCGTTAGCACCATTGATCCAGTCGATTATTTATTAATGAGGCGTATTAAACGGGCCTGTGCTTCTAATAATATAGCGTTGCAGGTATTTGACAGCCCCAATTTTTTAAATACAATTGATGGCACAAAAAATTATTTTGACGCCAAAAAAAAATATTTCCAAACCGATTTTTATACGGCGCAAAGAAAGCAGCGTAAAATACTATTAACCCCCGACGAAAAACCTGTAGGCGGTAAATGGACCTATGATGCAGAAAACAGGGCTAAATTTCCTAAAAAAGAAACGGTACCAAATTTAGATTTTGAAAAGGATAATAGCTACCTACAAGAAGCGGAAACGTATGTCCAAAAACACTTTCCTAAAAATTATGGGGAGGTCAATACGAATCACTTGTTTGCGACAAATTTTTTGAGTGCCCAAAAATGGCTCGATCAATTTATGAATGAGCGTTTTGAAAAATTTGGCATCTATGAAGACGCGATTGTAGAAAAAGAATCGGTTTTATACCATTCTGTTTTATCGCCTATGCTCAATATAGGATTAATAACACCTGAGCAAATCATTGATAAAGCATTGAAAACCGCAGCATCAAAAGAAATCCCACTCAACTCACTAGAAGGATTTATTAGACAAATAGTTGGTTGGCGTGAATTTATACGACTTGTTTATGAGCGTGAAGGAACGAAACAAAGAACAACCAATTACTGGCAGTTTACAAGAAAAATTCCAAAAACGTTTTGGACCGGAGACACCGGCATTGCGCCCATTGATTGTACCATTAAAAAGATTTTGAAAACAGGGTATGCGCATCATATTGAAAGACTGATGGTGCTAGGCAATTTTATGTTACTCTGTGAATTTGATCCGGATGAAGTGCACAAATGGTTTATGGAAATGTTTATTGATGCTTACGACTGGGTGATGGTGCCCAATATATATGGCATGACTCAGTTTGCAGATGGTGGACTGATGACCACCAAGCCTTATATCAGTGGCAGTAACTATCTAATGAAAATGAGCGATTATGAAAAGGGAAGCTGGCAACCCATTTGGGATGGATTGTTTTGGAGGTTTATGCATGTGCACCGTGATTTCTTTTTACAAAATCCACGAATAGGCATGCTCGTAAAAACATTTGATAAAATGCCCGAAGAAAAACGAAATGCACATTTACAAAATGCCAATCAATATTTACAAGATTTAGACAAGCAGTAACCTATGAAATCGACCTTAACACTTGAACAGTTAATGGAAATGGAGCAGCGTCAAAGAGCCCATCTAATCAATAGTATTGGTGGCTTTAAAAGTGTTGCCCTCATTGGTTCTATAGACCTACAAGGTCAAACCAATGTGGCTATCTTTAGTTCTATTGTACATATTGGTTCTAATCCACCATTACTAAGTTTTATTATGCGCCCAGATTCTGTAGAGCGTCATACCCTTGCTAATATATTGGAAACGGGCTTTTATACCATCAACCATATTAATGCCCAAATATATGAGCAGGCTCATCAAACATCTGCTCGCTATCCAAAATCAATGTCTGAATTTGATGCCACTGGTTTAACGCCACAATTTAAAAATGATTTTGTGGCTCCATTTGTTGAGGAGAGTCAGATTCAATTGGCGATGGAATTTAAAGAGCGTTTAGATATTACTATCAATCAAACCATCATGATTATTGGTGAGGTTAAAGCCATCCATTTTCCGTCCGATTGCTTAGCTCCAGACGGTTTTATGAATATTGAAAAAGCTGGCACTATTACTGTTGCTGGTTTAGACAGCTATCACACCACACAACCCCTGCAAAGACTACCTTATGCCAAACCTTAATATGCAAAATGAGCAGCCTTTATTTCCTACAGATTATGTAAGTATCATGCAGCGTGTTGATGCGGTTAATCCTATCAAGTATGCAAAGACAAGAAATTTTATTCATGGAGATGTCACTTATTTATCGGCCTATATAGCTAGAGGTGTTATCAGTGTAAGGCAAATAATGGAGGCTGTTTTGCAAAAAGGATACAAGCCTTATGCCATTGAAAAATTTTTACAAGAACTTGCATGGCGTGAATATTATCAGCGTGTATGGCAAATAAAAAAAGAGGATATTTTTTCTGATTTAAAACAGGAGCAGCCTGATTATTTACATTATCAAATACCTGCTGCTATTGTACATGCGGCAACGGGTATTCAAATTTTAGACAATCAAATTAATGCATTCTATACAACTGGTTATTTGCATAACCATATCAGAATGTATTTGGCTTCTATTGTTTGTAATAATGCAAAATCACACTGGCTTGCTCCAGCACGATGGATGTACTATCACTTATTAGATGGAGACCTAGCAAGTAATAGTTGTAGTTGGCAGTGGGTGGCCGGTAGTTTTTCATCTAAAAAATATTACTGCAACCAGGAAAATATTAATAAGTATACAAGTACAAATCAGCAGCAAACATTTTTAGACCATAGTTATGAGTATATTGCTACAATGCCCGTCCCTGCTGTATTACAAGAGACATTGACGGAAAACTATGAAACTATTTTACCAGCAACAGCAGCCCCAAAACTTGATACAACAAAGCCTACTTTATTATACAATGGATACAATTTAGACCCACTGTGGAGGTCTTCTGAAAATGTAAATCGTGTTTTATTGTTAGAGCCATCTCATTTTAAAAAATATCCGGTTAGTAAAAAAGTAATTGATTTTATGATGGCTCTCTCCACCAATATTGATGGTATTGTGATCTATACAGGTGAAGTAGATGCATTAACAAAACAATACGAAAATGGTGACCTAACCATTTCAAATGCATTTATTTCAAAAGAACATCCTGCTTTTGACTATTACCCGGGTACAAAAGATTGTAGAGATTGGATGTTTGCTAAAGTTGAAGGTTATTATCCTTCATTTTTTAGTTTTTGGAAAAAAGGAGCACAGGCGCTTTCAAAAAATAAAACAAATTAACGGCGCATTTCATACACATAATTAAGTCGGTCGGGTTCGCTATAGTAAGCCACCATTTCTTCAGCTATTTTTTTCGCTCCTAATTTTTCCATAGCAATTTGCGAACGAATATTTTGAGCGCCCACATGAAAAATTACTTTTTCTACATAAATAAATGCATAGTTGAGCAGCAGCGTTTTAACTTCTTTGTTGATTCCCTTTCCCCAGCAGTCTCTACTAAAAAAAGTATAACCGATTTTAATTTCATCATGAGGCCTGTTGTAGTCATATAACCTTGTTGACCCAAGCGCTTTACCGGAATCCATACTTCTGATGATAAAAGCACCACCAGATGCTAGTGCCCCTTCAAAAAAAGAGGTAAACACTTCTTTTTGGTATCTGTTGGGATTGGGATGTTGTTCCCATATGAGCGGATCAGCTGCAACCGAGTAAAGCTCCTCAAAATGCATGCGTTGCAAGGGCTCTAACCAAATATTGGTTCCAGATAAATGGTTGGGTTGAAGGTTCATGCATTTAAATATAAACCTAATTCAGCGTAAAAAGATCACCTACTGCCGCAAAATGGAATCCTTGTTTTTCTAATCCCAATCTTTGTGGGCTTTGTGCATTGTGCGCTGGATTGGTATGGTTTAAGTGGATGAAATATATTTTTTGCTTAACTGCTAAAGGCTCGTTTTTAAACAGGGCTACTGTTTCACTTATAAAAGGATGCGGTACTTCTTTAATCGGTCTATTAATTTCTCCGTCGGCAAAAAAAGTGCCGTCGATAAATGCATAATCAACGCTTTTAACCGATTCAACAATATTTTTTTCCCAGACATTCCATTTGTCAATATCGGGTATAAATAAAGCAGATTTTTTTGCACCTAAAATTTTAAATCCAACCGTTTCAGAAAACTCATCTCTATGCGGAACGCTTATAGGTATCACAATTAAATCACCACCAAGTTCTATGGGCGTTTCTGCGCGAAGTGGCTTAAGATCTATATTGTTGAGGGTAACAAGTTGACTCCAGGGTCCACTCGTTGTCAAATATTTTTTTAAGCGGGGCATGGCATACACCGGAATTTTACTAGCATTCATGCCTTCTTTACCGAGGTACATTAAACCTGTATAATGTCCAGTATGTGCGTGTGTTATAAAAATTCCATCGATAGATTGCGCACCCGTTTTTGTATGTAGTAGTTGATATTGTGCTGTAATATCGGGGGTTGCGTCAAAAAAATAATTTTTATTGTTTTTGGTATCGGTAACACCTAGGCTAGCAACGTAAAATCTATTTTTTAAATTTGAGCAACAGCTTTGTTGACAACCTATTTGGGGCTTTCCGGCGTCTTGTGTGGTACCAAGTACTACAAGTTTTTGAGCCATTACCTGCAGCGTACAAAAAACCACAAAACAAACTAGTAATAATTTTTTCATACGCTTTAATGGATGATGTGTATTAAACAAGAATAGTAAGGCTAAAAGTAATTATTATTTTTATTACATTGTAGCATTATCAATAACACTATGGAAGTACATCACCCACATCACCACCACGCTGGTCATCAAAAGAAAAAATGGAAAGAGTATGTTACAGAGTTTGTAATGCTTTTTGCCGCAGTAACACTTGGTTTTTTTGCTGAAAATCAACGTGAACATTATATCGAGCATTTAAGAGAACAGCAGTACATGCAAAGTATGTATGAAGACATTAAAAAAGACACCATTGAATTAAACACATTAAAAAGGTTATACCGTGCTCAAATGCTCCGTATAGATACTACTATTGAATTGTTTAGACAGGGCAAATGGAATGATTCTACCCTTACAAAGCTTTATGTGCTTAATCTTTCTGTCCTAGGAAATAGGGGTATCAATTTGACGGAACGCACCAGTGTTCAATTAAAAAATGCAGGCGGCATGCGCCTCATTAAGAGCCCAAAAATCAGTGATGAAATTTCCAATTATTGGCACTGGCAGGAATACGCTAAGGCTTATGGCGCTACTACAGAAGAGCTTAAAATAAAGGCTAGAGAACGCTCCTATTACATTTTTGATCAATTTTATTACAATGAAATTAATAGGGATGAAATCAAAACAACAAAAGCTGGAGCACAATTGATGACTTATGACAAAACCATATTGACAGAATATGTGAATAGATTGGCACATATAAAAAACTCAATTAAAAATGCGCAGCTGTATCAGCTTGATAAAATACACGCATCTGCAGATACTTTACTTGCCAATTTAAAAACCGAGTATCAAGTAAAATAAATGCATATGAAAAAGGCAGCCATTGTTTTCATTTTAGTTGTTTTTGGGATAAGCACATTAATGGCTCAAAAACCTGGTGTAAAGGTTCATTACAGGGTTTCATTTGATAGTGCATCAAAAAATAAAATGCACGTAATCATGATGATGGATAATGTTAAACCAGGAACGATCACATGTAAAATGCCTGAATGGATGCCGGGTTATTATCAAATCATGCATTATGCAAATGCGGTTTCGGACTTTCAAATAAAAGATGCAAACAATACAACTATTGCCTATACAAATACCATAAAAAATGCTTGGACTTTTACCAATAAGAGCAGTAAAAAAATAATTATTTCTTATTCGGTTAAAGCAACCAAAAAATTTGTAGCGAATAGTTATGTAGATACGAGTAGGGCATATATTATTCCATGTGCTACTTTTTTATACCTCGATAATCAATTAGAAATTGCACCTACGGTACAAATTGATAAGCCCAGTGCCTGGTCATCGATAGCAACAGGCTTGACCCTGTTATCGGCTACAACCCATACCTACAAGGCTTCTAGCTATGATATACTTTTTGATTCACCTATTTTAATTGGAAACTTAGAAGCACTTCCATCCTTTTATATTGGTGGTATTCAACACCGTTTTATTGGGTATGGATTGGGAACATTTAACAAAGAAAAATTTATTCAAGACTTATCTAAAGTGGTTAAAGCAGGAATCGATATTATAGGTGATATTCCTTACACGGATTATACATTTATTGGCATTGGACCAGGTAGAGGTGGCATTGAACATCTAAATAATACAACCGTAAGTTTTGATGGAAAGGGACTTGAAACAGAAGCTGGTCTTAATAAAACGATGTCGTTTTTAGCCCACGAATTTTTTCACAACTACAATGTAAAACGAATTCGTCCATATGAGCTAGGTCCATTTAATTATGACGCTGGTAGTAAAACCAATTTGCTTTGGGTTAGCGAAGGTCTTTCTGTGTATTACGAATATTTGATGGTTAAAAGAGCTGGCATCATGTCAGAAAAAGCATTACTCCAATCTTTTGATAACAACATCACCGCGTTTGAAAATGGACCTGGTAAATACCATCAATCCTTAACGCAATCCAGTTATTTTACTTGGCAGGATGGTCCATTTGGAACGGCTGGTCCCGACAAAAACAAGTCTATTTCTTATTACGATAAAGGTCCGATTGTGGGCCTACTTTTAGACTTTGCCATCCGCCACAACACCAACAATCAAAAGGGTTTAGATGACGTTATGCGACTCGTGTACCAAGAATATTATCAAACAAAAAAACGAGGCTTTACGGATGCAGAATTTCAAATGGCCTGCGAACAAATAGCAGGGACTTCGTTAAATGAAGTTTTTGAATACGTGTATACTGCTAAACCTTTGGATTATGCTAAATTTTTAGGGTATGGAGGTCTTTCCCTTACTGTTTCCGAAGATAAAAAATACAGGTTGCAACCCCTAGCAGCAAAGGATTCTCTTCAATCAGTAATATATGACAGCTGGTTGCATTAATAATCCATTTGATACATATTAAAAAATACTTGCTTAGCATTATCTTGTGTGTTTATTGAAACAATATTTAAGTATATTGTTTATCAAAATACTGTGTTTAAAAGCAGTACAATAAACAACTATGGCAATACCTTCAACCACACCAAATAATACCACGGTTAGTGGTCAAAGCAATCATTGGCTTTTTCCATTTATACTTGTTACAAGCCTATTTTTCTTTTGGGGATTTGTACACAACCTAGATCCAATTTTAATTCCACATTTACGTAAATCGTTTCGTTTAAACGATTTGCAGTCGTCACTCATAGACTCTTCGGTATTCATTGCCTACTTTGCAATGGCACTTCCTGCAGGTTATGTAATGCGTAAATATGGCTATAAATCAGGTATTGTAGGTGGACTACTTCTTTTTGCGCTGGGCTGCTTCTTGTTTTTACCAGCAGCAGATACCCATCAATATATTTATTTTTTAGGAGCCCTTTTTATTATTGCTAGCGGACTTACTTTTTTAGAAACAGCAGCAAACCCATATGCAACTGTTATTGGTCCTCCAGAAACGGCAACTCGTCGTTTAAACTTTGCCCAATCATTTAACGGACTAGCAGCGATGGTAGCACCTATTATTGGAGGTCAATTTATTTTATCCGGAACAGAAATGTCTGACGAAGCTTATGCAAAATTATCTCCAGAGTCGCTAAATACCTATTTAACTACAGAAGCACAAAGTGTAAAAATGCCTTACCTCATTTTAGGTATCCTTGTTTTACTAGTTGCCATTTTATTTATGGTGACAAAGCTACCTGATGTTAAAGAAGGAGACGATAATAATGCAGGTAACAATCCGCTAAAAGCCTTTAGACACAAGCATTTGACATGGGCTGTTGCCGCACAATTCTTTTATGTTGGTGCACAGGTTTGTGTAGGTAGTTTTTTTATTAAAATGGCAAGAACGGGTGCTGGCATGGATGAAAAAACAGCTGCACAATATTTAGGATGGGGCTATGGTGCCGCCTTTATGCTTGGAAGATTTGTAGGTACTTTTTTAATGGGCAAGTATGCTTCTGAAAAATTATTAAGTGTATATGCACTCATTAATATTGTTTTATCTGCGGTTGCCATTTTTGGTTCTGGCATGGTGGTCGTGTATGCACTTATAGCCATTGCATTTTTTATGTCAATTATGTTTCCAACGATATTTTCACTCGGAATTAAAGATTTAGGAGCAGATACTAAAATGGCTTCTAGCTTAATTGTAATGTCCATTGTTGGCGGTGCATTATTGCCTCCCATTTTAGGCGTGATATCGGATGCAACCGGAAGTATTCAAAATGGATACATCGTTCCACTAGTTTGTTTTGTAGTGGTTTTTTTATTTGGAACAAAAGGACATAAAGTAAAATCTGTGTAGTGCCCATGATAACCACAGCCACAAAAAGATTCGTTATTGAGATGCACCCCAAGGACAATGTACTTGTGGCGCTTTCTAATTTGGCTGCGGGTCAAGTAGTAGAACATAATGGACAGGTATATCATATTGTAGAACCTATTCAGAGCAAGCATAAATTTTATACCGAAGATTTAGACAAAGGTGCGGCTGTTTATATGTATGGTGTACTGGTTGGAACCACTCAACAGGACGTTGTAAAAGGTAGCCTTGTTAGTACTTCTAATTTGCATCATGCTGCTGAGCCTTATGCGTATAGAGCAACCGAATACCAATGGGAGAAACCAGCGGTAATAGATTTTGCAAATAAAACATTCAATGGTTTTTTAAGATCAGATGGTCAGGTAGGTACGGCCAATTATTGGTTGTTCATACCAACTGTATTTTGTGAAAACCGAAATTTAGACGTCATTAAAGAAGCCTTACACCATAAACTGGGATATGCTGTAAGTGATAAATATAGTAAGTATACACAATCACTATTAGAGGCATATGAAAATGGAACACCTATTGATGCAGTAGATTTTACACCAAGTAATACACCGCATGTTAACCGTGTTTTTAAAAATGTTGATGGCATCAAATTTTTAAACCATAGTGGTGGATGTGGCGGAACAAGAGCAGACGCTGCAACACTTAGTGCACTTCTTGCTGCATACGCCAATCATCCAAATGTAGGCGGGATAACGGTTTTAAGCCTTGGCTGTCAACATTTGCAGGTACAGGACTTAAAAAATGATATTCATAAAAGAGCACCAAATTTTAATAAGCCACTTTACATTTTTGAGCAACAACAAACTGAAAGTGAAGAAGCGCTTGTTGCATCGGCTATTAAAAAAACCTTTGAAGGTTTAATTGAGATTAATAAATTCGAAAGAACACCAGCTCCATTAAGTGCATTAACACTGGGTGTAAAATGTGGTGGTAGTGATGGCTTTAGTGGTGTATCTGCAAATCCTGCAGTAGGTTATGCCGCAGATTTGTTAGTAGCACTTGGCGGAAAAGTATTGTTAGCAGAATTTCCAGAACTATGTGGCGCAGAACAAGATTTAGTTGATCGTTGTGAAACAGAAGCATCGGCTAATAAATTTATAGAACTCATGCGCAGTTATGATGCACTGGCACATAAAGTGGGTTCTGGTTTTCATATGAATCCATCTCCTGGAAATATTAAAGATGGATTAATTACAGATGCGATTAAAAGTGCAGGTGCAGCTAAAAAAGGAGGCACTTCTCCCATTGTAGACGTTTTAGATTACACCGAACCTGCTACAAAACCCGGACTTAGCCTGGTTTGTACGCCTGGTAACGATGTTGAAGCGACCACCGGCAAAGCAGCAGCAGGCGCTACCCTGATATTGTTTACTACAGGTCTTGGCACACCAACAGGTAATCCAGTTTGCCCGGTCATTAAAGTGGCAACCAATGCTTCACTTGCAAAACGGATGAAAGATATTATTGACATTGATTGTGGTCCAATTATCAGTGGCGAAAAAACCATTGAACAAATGGGCATTGAAATTTTAGAATATTGTATTAAAGCAGCTAGCGGAGAAATTACGCCAAAAGCTGTATTATTAAACCAAGACGATTTTATTCCGTGGAAGCGCGGTGTTTCATTATAATTATTATTTATTTTTTATGTTTTCATTAGCGAATAAAAAAGCAGTTGTTACGGGTGGCGGTAGTGGAATTGGCAAAGCCATTGCTGTAACTTTTGCTGCACAAGGTGCAGTCGTGCATGTATTAGAACTAACTACAGAAGCTGGTGCAGATACCGCTGCTACTATTAAAGCAGCTGGCGGACAGGTGGAAGTGCATGCATGTAATGTTGCAAATAAGGAAGAAGTTGCTGCAGTTTTTGCGCGCATTGGTGCACTCGATATTTTGGTGAACAATGCAGGGATTGCGCATGTAGGCAAAGCAGATACCACTTCAGAATCAGATTATGACAGGGTCATGAACATCAATGTTAAAGGGGTATTTAATTGCATAGCATCTGCCATACAAGGCTTTAGAGCCAATGGCGGTGGCGTGATTATTAATATGGCTTCTATTGCTGCATGGGTAGGACTTGCAGATAGGTTTGTATATTCTACTGCAAAAGGAGCTGTTATGGCTATGACACTTTCTGTTGCGAAAGATTACATGCACGAAAATATTAGGTGCAATTCTATTTCACCAGCGCGCGTACACACGCCGTTTGTGGATGGTTTTATTGCAAAAAATTATCCGGGTAAAGAACAAGAAATGTTTGAAAAATTATCAGCTTCTCAACCCATTGGTAGGATGGCACAACCTACAGAAATTGCATCACTAGCACTTTATTTAGCCAGTGATGAAGCGGCTTTTATTACGGGTTGCGATTATCCAATCGATGGTGGTTTTATCAAACTTAACAATTAAAAAATTTAGCATTCATAAAATAGTAAGCAATGAAATTAATTAGATTTGGACAAGAAGGACATGAAAAACCGGGCATCATAATAAATGATATTTGGTATGATGTATCAGGTGTTGTAGCGGATTACAACGAAGCATTTTTTGCAAACAACGATATTCAAAAATTACAAGATGCCGTGGCTGCGGGTACTTCCTTTCCAGTAGTAGACCCTGCAACCAGACTGGGTTCTGTGGTAGCGAGACCTTCAAAAATTGTTTGTATTGGTCTTAACTATGTAGACCACTGTTTAGAAACCAACGCACCTATTCCAGCAGAGCCTGTTTTGTTTTTTAAATCTACCACTGCATTATGTGGTCCAAACGACGATGTTGTCATTCCAAAAAATAGTGTGAAAACAGACTGGGAAGTAGAGCTTGCTTTTGTAATAGGTAAAAAAGCTTCTTATGTAGAAGAATCGGAAGCACTTGATTATGTAGCAGGCTATTGCTTACACAATGATTATAGCGAAAGAGAATTTCAATTAGAAAGAGGGGGACAGTGGGATAAAGGAAAAGGTTGTGACACATTTGCACCACTCGGACCCTTTTTAGCTACACCCGATGAAATTGCAGACGTTAACAATTTAAAAATGTGGTTAACCGTAAATGGTAAAACCTATCAAAATAGTAATACTCTAAATCTCGTATTTAAAATACCTTTTTTAGTTCATTACCTTAGCCAGTTTATGACCTTATTACCGGGCGACGTTATTAGCACAGGAACCCCTCCTGGCGTAGGTTTGGGCATTAAGCCAGAGCCTGTTTATGTAAAAGCCGGTGATGTTATAGAATTGGGTATAGAAGGACTCGGCACTAGCAAACAAACAGCGGTTGCGTATACAAAAAAATAAAACCATGGCAGCACAACAATATTTTTTGGCACTCGATTTAAAAGATGATCCGGCATTAATTGCGGAGTACAAAGTGTACCATCAAAACGTGTGGCCAGAAATTATTGATAGCATTAAAAATTCAGGGATTACATGTCTTGATATTTACTGTGTAGCCAACCGTTTATTTATGGTAATTGAAGCGAACGAAAATTTTTCTTTTGAGGCCAAGGCTGCGGCGGATGCTGCAAGTGAGGTAGTTCAAAAATGGGAAACACTCATGTGGAAATACCAACAAGCCATGCCAGGCGCAAAGCCCGGAGAGAAATGGGTTTTTCTAGAAAAAATATTTACACTTCCTCAATAAAATAAAATGGAATTAGGACTGTCAAATAAAATTATCGTTGTTTCAGGTGGTGCAAAAGGCATTGGCTTTGGTATCACTAAAGTACTTGCACAAGAAGGCGCAACCGTTTGTATTATTGGGCGCAGCGCCGCTGATAATAAAATGGCAGTTGACGCCGTGGTTGCAGCGGGCGGCAAAGCTTTTGGCGTAGAGGCAGAATTAACAGATCCAGCTGCATGTAAAAAAGCAATCGACACGGTCCTTGCAACCTATGGCACGATTGATGGTCTTGTTAATAATGCCGGCGTAAATGATGGCGTAGGTTTAGAAAATGGAAGCTATGAAGGTTTTATAGCCTCCCTGCATAAAAATTTAGTGCACTATTATTTATTAGCGCATCATGCACTTCCTGCTTTAAAAAAATCGAAAGGATCGATTGTAAACATTGGTTCTAAAACTGCCGAAACGGGTCAGGGAAATACATCGGCGTATGCCGCATCTAATGGTGGCAGAAACGCATTAACAAGAGAGTGGGCGGTTGAATTATTAAAATATGGTATTCGCGTAAACGCCGTGATTGTTGCCGAATGTTTTACACCACTCTATGAAAAATGGATTCAAACATTTGAAAACCCTTCTGAAAAATTAGCAAGCATTACAGCAAAAATTCCTTTAGAAAACCGAATGACCACCGATATTGAAATTGCTAATATGGTTGCTGTGTTGCTTTCTGAAGTATCGAGTCATACTACGGGACAACTGATTCATGTAGATGGTGGTTACACGCATTTAGATAGAGCGCTCTTATAGACATTTTATTTTGGACACCTAAATTTCTTCCATGCATTTTAAAAAATTATTTTTTGTTAGTTGCTTTGTTACACTGCAGCTAACTATAGTTGCGCGCGCACAAGATTGGTTGATTAATGCTAGTCCTTATAAAGCTGTAATTACGCAAAACGCTGGTACCATTGAACTTAACAACGGTTTAGTGCGTAGAAAATTTACCATAAGCGCCAACTTTGCCTGTACCGATTATACCAACTTAGCCAACCATCAACAACTCTTACGTGCCATTAAACCGGAAGCGCGTATTGTATTAGATGGTGTGATGTACAATGTTGGCGGACTTGTAGGTCAAAAAGAAAATGGATATATTTTACCCGGACTTGCAGATACTTTAAAAGCGGGTGCTAATGATTTTACATATGTTTCTCATAGAATAGAACCGCTGCAGCCATTTTTAAAATGGAAAAATAAAAGTTGGGCACACCATACAGCAGCGCCAACAGGTAAAGAATTAATTGTTAGCTATAAGCATGCGTCTGAAAAACTTGCTGGCATTACCGTAGAAGTACATTATGAACTCTATGATCATTTGCCACTGATTGTAAAATGGATTTCTATATTAAATACATCCAAAACACCTCACGCACTTGACAGAGTGGTCAATGAAGTATTAGGACTTGTAGAAGAAGAAAGTGCCGTAGTAGGAACACCCGAAGAAATGAAAAAGCAACATGGTATTTATGTCGAAACCAATTATGCCTTTAACAATGCCATGCGTTATGATATCAGCGATCAAACTACGCACTGGAAAACAGATTCGGTATATACTTCGCAAGTAAATTATAATTACCAAACGCCTTGCCTTTTAGAAATATATCCTGAAAAGGCTCCTGGCATTGACTTACAGCCAGGTGAACTTTTTAAATCGGTGCGTACACACGAACTGCTCATGGATAGTTATGATAGACAGCGCAGGGGACTCATGATTCGAAAAATGTATACCGCTGTTGCACCATGGACTGCACAGAATCCAATTTTTATGCACCTTGTTAGTAGAAATGACCAAGAAGTTAAAACGGCGATTGATCAGTGCGTAGCTACGGGATACGAAGCTGTGATTTTAAGTTTTGGAAGTCATTTAAACATGGAAGACACGACACAAAAAAATTTGATTCGCTGGAAAGGATTAACTGATTATGCGCATACACGCGGCATTTTATTAGGCGGCTATTCACTTTTTAGTAGTAGACGTATTTCAGATGCGGATGATGTAGTAGATATTAAGACAGGAAAACCGGGAGGTGCCTTTTTTGGAAATGCGCCTTGCTTTGGAAGTAAGTGGGGCCTCGCGTACAGAGATAAAATAAAAAACTTTTTTACGACAACAGGTTTTGATATTTGGGAAAACGATGGTCCTTACCCTGGTGATGTATGTGCTTCTACCACACATCCAGGACATAAAGGATACAATGATTCGCAGTGGCGTCAGATGGAAATTCAAAAAGAATTGTACCACTGGTTAAATGAAAGAGGTGTGTATATCAATGCACCCGATTGGTATTTTTTAGATGGCACACATAAAATTGCCATTGGCTACCGCGAGGTTAATTTTTCATTACCGCGTGAACAACAACGCATCTTAAATAGACAAAATATTCATGACGGTACCATCGAAAAAACAGGATCTATGAGTTGGGGCTTTGTACCATTAACCAATTACCAAGGTAACGACCCAAGAGCAGTGCTAGAGCCACTTTCGGAGCATTTGTCCGATTACGAACAACTCATGATTCAGTATTATGGCGCAGGTGTACAAGCCTGTTATAGAGGCCCAAGATTATATGACACAGAAACGACCAGACAAATGGTTGCGCGTACCATTAACTGGTATAAGAAATACCGCTCTATTTTAAATGCCGATATGATTCAGCTTCGAAGAGCGGATGGAAGAGATTGGGATGGTTTACTACATGTTGATCCTAGTTCAAAACAAAAAGCACTGGGCATGCTCTACAATCCAACCAAACAAAAAATTACAAGAACCATACCTATACCACTTTATTATACTGGCTTAACAACTACAGCAACCCTGGCTATTAAAGATGATAAGGGTATGGCAAAAAAATACACCCTCAACAGAAATTATGAACTTAAGTTGACGGTTACCATTGAGCCAGAAAGTTATACCTGGTTTACTGTTGAATAGTTTTTTGGAAATTGTCCAATTTTTTAGGAAATTACCCGTTACAAAATAAACACTTATGAAAAAGCTCCTTTCTGCGTTTGCATTTTTAGTTGTGGCCGTTTGCTCGAGTGCACAAACAATTGATATTGCAAAGCATTTTAAATCTTTAAAACCAAGAAGCATTGGACCTGCAGGAATGAGCGGTCGTGTTACGGCTATTGATGCCGTATGGTCAAATCCTAATATTATTTATTTAGGAACAGCGAGTGGTGGTGTATGGAAATCTGAAAATGGTGGTGCTAGTTGGAACCCAATTTTTGACGAACAGCCTATTTTAAATATTGGGTCGGTTGCTATTACACAAAGCAATCCAAGTGTTATTTGGGCAGGAACAGGAGAAGGTAACCCAAGAAACTCTGTGAGTTTAGGGGAAGGCATTTATAAAAGTTTAGATGGTGGTAAAACATGGAAGTGCATGGGCCTAGAAAAAACAAAGAACATCCACCGCATTATTGTAGATCCTACCAATCCAGATGTTGTGTATGCTGGTGTTATGGGTAATCCATTTGTACCACATCCAGAAAGAGGTTTGTATAAAACAACAGATGGTGGACAAACATGGAAATTAATTTTACACACCAATGATACAAGTGGTGTTGGTGATATGGTAATGGATCCAGTAAATCCAAACAAGTTATTTGTAAATATGTACCAGCACCAAAGAACGCCATGGAGCTTACAAGGTGGTGGAAAAGGAAGTGGATTTTATGTTACATATGATGGTGGAAAAACGTTTAAAAAATTAGGTAAAGAAGATGGCTTACCAGACGGAAACCTAGGCCGCATAGGCATTACAGTGGGTCGTAACGATCCAAACAGAGTATATGCACTTGTGGAAGCAACAAAAAATGGTTTGTATAAATCAGAAGATGGTGGATTAAAATGGGAGCTTGTAAATAGTGAATCTTCGGTGGTTACAAATCGTGCATTTTATTTTCAGGACATTGCTATTGATCCAACAAACGAAAATAGATTGTACAACATCAATCAAATGATTACCGTAAGTGAAGATGCTGGTAAAACATTTAAATCAGTCATTCCTTATAGTGGTATTCATCCAGATCACCACGCTTGGTGGATTCATCCGCAAAATGGAAATTTTATTATTGATGGTAACGATGGTGGTATTGCCATTTCAAGAGACCGTGGTAAAACATGGCAGTTTGATGAAAAATTACCAGTAGGACAATTTTATCATATCAACGTTGACAACAAAATTCCATATAATGTTATGGGTGGCCTACAAGACAACGGAAGTTGGCATGGTCCAGCATACGTTTGGGTAAACAGTGGCATTAGAAATGCATACTGGCAAGGCGTTGGCGGTGGTGATGGTTTTGATGTTGTTCCAGATGCAGAAGATGCAAACTGGGTATATAGCATGAGCCAAGGTGGTGCAGTGGGCCGTTATAATATAGCAACTGGTGAAGAGTGGAGCATTCGTCCTCCAAGTCCAGCACCAGGCGTGCGTCAGCGTTTTAACTGGAACGCCGCAATTGCACAAGATCCTTTTGATAAAAAAACAATTTATTATGGATCTCAATTTGTAAACAAGAGCACAGACAAAGGCGCTTCTTGGACACAAATTTCTGATGATCTTACAACGCGCGATAGTGCAAAAATGGATCAGTCTAATAATGGAGGATTAAACGTAGACATTACCGGTGCCGAAAATTATTGCACGGTTATTTGTATTGAGCCTTCTGCAAAACAACAAGGTGTTATTTGGGCAGGTACCGATGATGGTAACGTTCAATTGACACAAGATGGCGGAAAAACATGGACCAACTTCAGGGGCAAAATCCCTGGAATGCCGCTTGGCGCATGGGTTCCACAGATTCGTGCTTCTCGTTTTAATGCAGCTGAAGCCTTTGTAGTAGCCAACGATTATAGAAGAGGTAACATGAAACCTACTATTTTTAGAACTACAGATTTTGGAAAAACATGGATCAATATTTTAGAAGATAAAAAAGTAATTGGCTACGCACTTTGTGTACTACAAGATCCTACACAACCTAATTTAATTTTTGTTGGAACAGAGCAGGGCTTATGGATTAGCCTTGATAACGCAGCAACATTCCAACAATTTAAAAATGGATATCCATCTGTATCTACTTATGATTTAGCGATTCAAGAAAGAGAAAACGATTTAGTAATCGCAACATTTGGTAGAGCACTTTATGTGTTAGATGATATTGGAGGTTTGAGAAAAGCGGCAGCAAACAGCGGTAAATTATTTACAAATAAAGTAACTGTATTTGCAGCACCAGCAGGCTATCAAGCTCACCGCAAAAATGCAATGGGTATCGAATATAGTATTTGGGGTAGCTACGAAGGAGAAAATAAAAAATCAGGATTACCTATTAGCTTCTTTGTACAAAAAGCAGCGTCTGATACTGGCAAAAATGCCATTGGCGATACCGCAACTTTACGTTTTTATGACGCTACCAACACACTCGTAAGAACCATACGTGCAAAAGCAGATTCTGGATTTAATAGATATTTCTGGGGTATGGAAGGACGTGGATTGCGCGCTAGTGGCGGCGGCGGTAGAGGCGGCGGCGGCGGAGGTAGAATGGGTGGTGGCGCAGGTTTTGGCGGCGGAACGCCACCGGAGGCACCAGGCTTACCAGTAGATCCAGGAACCTATAAAGTGGTTGTAAGTGTTGGTCGAAATTTTTCGGATAGCACTATGCTAGTAGTAAACGATGACCCGTATGCACCAACTTCTAAAGAGGTTCGTGATGCGATTAGAAAAGCAAATGATCGTTTGGATAAAACCACCGAAAAAATAAATACGTTAACAGAGCGCATGACAGAAGCAGATGGCATCATTGCAAAAATTGAGTCTAACTTAAGAGATATGGAAAAAAAACCAGCTGATACCATTCGTAAAACGGCAACAGCTGTTAAAGATGAATTAAAAGCAATTAGAGAAATGCTTAATGGTAAACCACAAACCAAGCAAGGCTACGGAAATATTCCTCAGGTAACAGTGAGCAGCGTTTTTGCAGAAGCTAGAATGACAGTAATGGGTAAGCCTGTAGCACCAGGTGCACAAGAAGATAAATTAATGACCAATGCAGAACAAAAAGTTGCGGAAGTGATTACGCGTGCCAACAAGTTTTTTGATGGCGCATGGAAATCTTTTAGAACCCTAGCAGAAGGCGCACCTGTAAAAATCTTTAAGGACTATAAACCTATCGAGTAAGTATTTAGTATTAAAATAACAGACATTGAATTATAGCAGTCGTTCAGAAAAATTCCAATATAGCCTTCGAGTATCGAAGGCTATATTGCTTGTAACCTTATTGAGTGGTGCAGTCGCTGCTCAAAAGCCAAAACCCGTTAAACCCGCACTACCAGTAGCTTATATCGGTAATAAGTTAGTGTATGTGCCAGATTCTTTGGGTAATCGAATTCCCGATTTTTCTTATTGTGGTTATAAAGCTTCATCAGTAGCTATACCTTTTGTTCCCGTGCAAGTTGTTGTGCCAATAGTTGTTGGTGATGCAACGCAAAAAATTCAAGCAGCTATCAATCAGGTAGCAAATTTACCAGTTGATGCCAATGGATTTAGAGGAGCGGTACTATTACAAAAGGGTATTTATCAAGTAATGGGACAATTAAAAATAGAAGCTTCTGGAATTGTTATTCGGGGATTTGGTGCGGGCTCGAATGGAACAAAAATTATTGGTGCTGGAACAGACCGACAAACACTGATTCGTATTGCTGGAAAAAATGACCGTACAGCTGCTCCTGAAATAAAAATTACAAATGCATATGTACCGGTTAACGCGGTAGATTGTAATGTAGAAAATGCAGCTTCATTAAAAGTAGGTTCCACCGTAATAATTAGAAGACCTTCAACTGCAAATTGGATTGCTACATTAGGCACCGAACATTTTGGTGGTGGCATTACGGCACTGGGATGGAAACCTGGCGAACAAGATTTGTATTTTGACAGAACCATTACAGCCATAGAAAATAACCACATCACATTTGATGTGCCCGTTACAACTGCATTAGATCAAAATTTTGGTGGTGGTTATATCAGTTCATATGACTGGAAAAGTAGAATTCAAAATGTTGGTATAGAAAATATTGCATTAAGTTCTAGCTATGACGCGTCCAATGTAAAAGATGAGGCACACCGCTGGATGGCTATTACCATTGAGTCTGCGGAGGATGTGTGGGTTCGTCAAATTAATTTTTCTCATTTTGCTGGAAGCGCCGTTTCTGTTTTAGAAACAGCTAAACGTGTAACAGTCGAAGATTGTATATCTACCGCTCCTATTTCTGAAATTGGTGGACAGCGCAGATATACTTTTTTTACAACGGGTCAGCAAACACTCTTTCAACGTTGTTACGCCGAAGAAGGCTACCACGATTTTGCAACTGGATTTTGTGCGCCGGGTCCTAACGCTTTTGTTCAGTGCAGTTCGGTGCAGCCGTATCATTTTAGCGGCGGGATAGATAGTTGGAGCAGTGGGATACTATTTGATGTTGTATATGTAGATGGACAAGCACTTCGTTTTGGAAATAGAGGCCAAGACGCACAGGGTGCTGGTTGGACTGCTGCTAATAGTATGTTTTGGAATTGCAGTGCTTCACGTATAGATTGTTATAAACCCCCTACGGCACAAAATTATAGCTTTGGAAGCTGGGCCGAATTTTCGGGAGATGGCTTTTGGACAGCATCCAATGATGCCATGAATCCTAGAAGCTTTTATTACACGCAACTAAAAGAAAGATTACAAAAAAATGTAGATGCACAAGCGCAAATATTACCTGTTGCTTCAGAAGCTAGTAGTAGCCCTTCTGTAGAAGTAGCCGCACAATTAACACGCGAATCGGTACTTCCTAAAATGCAATTAAATCAGTGGATTGCAGAAGCTGCTATAAGAAATCCTATTCCTACTAACTATGATGCAAGTGTAATCAAAACAACAACCCTTGATGCTAAACCATCAGATATAAAAACAAATACAGCAGCACCACTTACTATTACAAACGGATTACTTGTAAGAGGCAATGCACTTTTGTTTGGTAATAGACAAGGGGTGCCTTGGTGGAACGGTGGCGTTAAAGGAAAAGAGGCACAAAAAGCATCTTTGGCTTTAACAAGGTATGTACCAGGTAGAGAAGGCCATGGTTTAACAGACAATATAGAAGAAGTTGCTGCCAACATGAAACAGCGCAATATCATTGGCATTGAACAGCATTATGGTTTATGGTATGATAGAAGAAGAGATGATCACGAGCGTATTAGAAGAATGGATGGTGACGTATGGCCTCCGTTTTATGAACTTCCCTTTGCACGTTCTGGTAAAGAAACTGCATGGGATGGATTAAGTAAATATGATTTAACCAAATACAATACATGGTATTGGAGTAGGCTAAAACAATTTGCAGATGTAGCAGATAAAAAAGGATTATTGCTGGTGCATCAAAATTATTTTCAACATAATATTATTGAAGCGGGTGCACACTACGCTGATTTTCCTTGGCGCTCTGCTAATAATATTAATAAGTCAGGATTTCCAGAACCGCCTCCTTACGCAGGTGATAAAAGAATATTTTTAGCCGAACAGTTTTATGATATTTCAAATCCAACCAGAAAAGAAATTCATAAAAAATATATTCGTCAGTGTTTGAATAATTTTAAAGACAACAATGGCGTTATTCAACTTATTGGAGAAGAGTTTACGGGTCCTCAACATTTTGTAGCTTTTTGGTTAGACGTTATTAAAGAGTGGGAACAAGAAACCGGCAAAAAACAACTTATTGGACTGAGTTGCACTAAAGATGTACAAGACGCTATTTTACAAAATGAAAAATTAGCTGCTGTTGTAGATATTATTGATATCAGGTATTGGCATTATCAAGCCGATAGTAGCGTTTATGCACCCATGGGCGGTCAAAATTTAGCCCCAAGACAGCATGCCCGCCTTCTAAAACCACGTAAAACCAGTTTTGACCAGGTATATAGAGCAGTAAAAGAATATAAACTCAAGTTTCCGACTAAAGCGGTTGTATACAGCAGTGATAGTTATGATCAGTTTGGCTGGGCGGTCCTACTTGCTGGTGGTTCATTACCGGCACTTCCTGCGTCAGTAAACCCAGCAATGTTAGAAGCAGCCACTAAAATGCATGTAGTACCTGGCATTGATTTTATGCTAACGGACAACAAATCAATGATTGGATACAATGTGACAGCAAAAACATTGCAGTCTATATTAAACGCCAGTCAAAGTTATAAAGTAGATATTGTTGATTTAAATACAGGGATCACTAGTAGTCAATCCGTCATGCATTTGGAGGAACTGGCATCACTACAAGTGACCGGAAAAATTATTTGGATAAGACCATAACATAGACCAAAAAAATTCATGAAAAAAGTATTCTTATTGATTGGTTTTTGTTTTGCACTGCAGTTTGTTGCGCAAAGTCAATTACTAAAAATTGCATCTGATCATAGAACTTTTACAACCAGTAATGACGCCCCATTTTTTTGGTTGGGTGATACGGGTTGGTTGCTTTTTAAAAAGTGCACGAAAGCAGAAGCCATCTATTATTTAGATACAAGAAAAAAGCAGGGCTTTAACGTAATCCAAGCTATGTTGCTTCACGAATTAACGGTAACGGATGTTAAAGGTGATTCGGCGCTGATTGATAGAGATGTGAGTAAACCCAATGCTAGCAAGGGTTACTGGGCAATGGTAGATTTTGTAATTGCAGAAGCTGCTAAAAGAAAAATGTATATGGCACTTGTTCCAGTTTGGGGCGGCAATGTAAAAAGTGGTCACGTTTCAGAAAATCAAGCGCGTGTGTATGCTTCTTTTTTAGCTGACAGATATAAGCAATACGATAATATTATTTGGTTAAATGGTGGCGATATCAAAGGCAGCGAGGGAGAAAAAATTTGGAACATCATTGGTGAAACGCTCCATCAAAAAGATGGACGACATTTAATTACTTTTCATCCACGAGGACGTTCTACTTCCTCTACTTGGTTTCACCATCAACCATGGCTAGATTTTAATATGTTTCAGAGTGGACATAAAGATTATGTGCAGGATACCACCGAACCAAAAATGGGCGAAGACAATTATAAATATGTTGCCAATGATCTTGCTTTACAACCTACAAAACCAACCATGGATGGTGAGCCTTCCTATGAAAATATTCCGCACGGCCTACACGATTCTTTAGCAGCCAGATGGACGGCCTCAGATATTAGAAGGTACGCTTATTGGAATTTGCTAGCAGGTGGTGCTGGATTTACCTATGGTGAAAATAGCGTCATGCAGTTTAAAACTACTTGGAGTAAAGACATCAGTTTTGGGCCCGTTAATCCATGGACCACCGAAATCAATGCCCCTGGTGCCAACCAAATGAGGTATCTGAAGCAGTTGGTGGCTGGAATGACATTTATAGGCCGGACGCCAGCTCAAGAACTTATTCAAAATCAAGGAATTAGGTACCAATACCTCCCTGCTTTGCTTGACAACCACTGCTTATATGTTTATACCTATACCGGTAGAAATATTGAATTAGGATTAGGAAGATATGAAGGTAAAAAAGTAAAATGTTCATGGTATAATCCTCGCAATGGTGGATACATTGCAATAGGTAACATAACAGCTGCTGCTCATCATTTATTTAATCCGCCTGGTGTAGAAAAGGATGGAAATGATTGGGTGTTGGTGGTAACAGGTTTGTAATGTTAACCAATGTTTTTGTTACAAATGATTTCATGATTGCAAAGCCAAACATATTAGTATATCTTTTTGTAGCATTTCTATTTGTTGGATGCAGTAGTCCTGTGTATTTGTTTACTTCTTTTAAAGAACCCGCCAACGAAGGACTTCGCATCTTAATAAGTAAAGACGGATACCATTGGAATTATATTGATACCATTTTATTAAAGCCAACCATTGGTGCGCAAAAAATTATGCGGGATCCATCTTGTGTTCAGGGTCCGGATGGAACTTTTCATTTGGTATGGACCACCGAGTGGAAGGGCGGCAATGGATTTGGTTATGCTTCTTCAAAAAATTTATTAGACTGGACTACACCAACTTATATTCCAGTCATGCAAAATGAAAAAGAAGTGGTGAATGTGTGGGCGCCTGAACTTTTTTATGATCAAGACCAGCAGCAATTTATTATTATTTGGGCTAGTTGTATACCAGGAAAATTTACAACAGGGATAGAAGCACCTGATAATAACCACCGCCTGTATTACACGTCCACAAAGGATTTCGTAAGATTTGAACCTACAAAATTATACCTTGATCCAGGGTATAGCGCAATTGATGCAAGCATCATCAAAAGAAATAATCATGATTTTATTTTGGTGCTTAAAGACAATACAAGACCAGAAAGAAATATAAAAGTAGCATTTGGAAAATCAGCTACTGGACCTTTTGAAAACATTTCAAAACCATTTACACAAAAATTTACTGAAGGGCCTGCACCTGTAAAAGTAAAAGATGGTTGGTTGATTTATTATGATGCGTATCAAGAAAAAAAATACGGCGCAGTATTTACTAAAGACTTTACAACGTTTACAAACGCAGACTCATTAATAGCTGTTCCTGAAGGGCATAAGCACGGAACAATTATTAAGACTAGAAAAAATAAAATTCGCTCATTGTTACAATTAACGGTACCCAGCACTTCAAAATGAAAAAAATAAACTACCTCATTATTGCGATTGCTGCTTTATTGGTAAGCCAACATTGTGATGCACAAGACACAGTGCGTTACGTAGGATCTACCTTAAGTAACATTGATTATCATCATGGACAGCTCAGCCCGGCTATTGGCGTGCACAACATCCAAACCATGCGGGCCAATAGAGCAAGCGCTGCGGTTAACAATTGGACCTACAACCACGCCCCCATGCTGGCTTACTGGAACCATACCTTTTATCTAGAATATTTGAGTAATCCAGTAGGTGAGCACCAAGATAAGGGCCGAAGTTTGCTTCAAACCTCTGCAAATGGCTATCATTGGTCAGATCCTGTGGTTGTTTTTCCAACCTATTTGGTACCCGACGGTTTTGTAAAAGAAGGCAAAAAAGACACGGCTAAAAATGCGTTTGCCGTTATGCATCAGCGGATTGGGTTTTATACTTCTACATCAAATCGATTATTTGTGCTAGGTTACTATGGCATTGTGCTTGGTCAAAAAGATGACCCCAATGATGGCAATGGTATTGGCAGGGTTATTAGAGAAGTAAATAAAGATGGAAGTTTTGGCAACATTTATTTCTTGCGTTACAACCACCGTTTTAATGAATCAAATACAAACTACCCTTTTTATACATCTTCAAAAGATGCAGGTTTTGTAAAAGCCTGTGAAGAAATTTTAAACACGCCACTGCTCATGCAACAAATGGTGGAAGAAGCGGATCGTGACGATGTTTTAATCCCATTAAAAAAAGATTTCAAAGCTTTTAACTATTATCACTTGCCAAACGGTCATGTAGTGGGTTTGTGGAAGTATGCACTTACAAGTATTTCAAAAGACGAAGGAAAAACATGGACATACAATCCTACACGTGCACCAGGTTTTGTAAACGCCAATGCAAAAATTTGGGGTCAAAAAACAAGTGATCAAAAATATGCAACGGTATACAATCCTTCAGAATTTCGATGGCCGCTTGCAGTGAGTGTAAGTGATGATGGTTTGCAGTATAAAAACCTTTTACTGGTAAATGGAGAAATCACTTCACTACGTTATGGTGGAGCCTATAAAAGCTACGGACCTCAATATGTACGCGGTATTCAGGAGATGGACGGAACGCCCCCAGATGGTAATATGTGGGTTACCTATAGCATGAACAAAGAAGATATTTGGGTGAGTAAAATACCTGTTCCAATTGTATCAGTGGTTACAAAAGAAGTGAATGATCATTTCGAAATCCTTGATAAAGTACACGCACTAGATGCATGGAATATTTATGCACCGCTTTTATGTAATTCAAGTATTGAAAATATCAACAATAAAAATGCACTTGTTATTTCAGATGCAGATCCATTTGATTATGCAAAAGTAGAACGCGTTTTTCCGGCATCATCCAATAAAGAAATTTCATTTTCTATAACAGCAGGTCAACAAGATTTTGGTAACCTAGAAATTGAACTCGTAAATAGTAAAGGCTTGCCCTGTGTACGCATATTACTAGATAGTACGGGTGCTATTACCACCAAACAGGGATACCGTTTAAAATCACTTGGAAAATATACTAGCGGGGCGCGTATGGACATCACACTCACCTGCAACACAAAAACCAGGATGTATACCGTTTCCATAAATGGCGGTAAACCAAGTACCAACTTGCTATTTGCGCCTGTTAGCGAAGTAGAACGGTTGGTGTTTAGAACAGGGAGCACTAGGCGTTTTCCGGATGCTGATACGCCCACCGATCAGGCCTATGATTTACAGCAACCTAATTTGATAGGAAAAAAAGCAGTGTTTTTAATTCATAACGTAACTACAAAATCATTATAAATTATGGCAACAAATAGACAAACCACACTTGGTGTGATTATTGGCAATAGAGATTTTTTTCCGGACAAGTTGGTAGCAGAGGCAAGAAAAGAAGTGATTGAGCTTTTTGCTAAGCTAAATATTATACCCATTATGCTATCCGATGCAGATACAAAGCTTGGTGGCGTAGAAACATTTTCAGATGCACAAAAATGTGCTACATTGTTTAAAGCACACGAAGCAAGTATTGAAGGTATTTTAGTGGTGCTTCCAAATTTTGGTGATGAAAAAGGGGTAGCAGAAACGATTCAGTGGAGTGGATTAAAAGTGCCTGTACTGGTGCAAGCTTACCCCGACGATTTGGATAAGATGGATGTTGTTAATAGACGTGATGCATGGTGTGGTAAAATTTCAGTGTGTAATAATTTATACCAATTTGGTATTAAGTACTCACTCACTTCACAACATGTGTGCGCACTCAACAATCCAATTTTCGAAAAAGATTTATTGGAATTTACATCCGTATGTAAAGTGGTTACTGGATTAAAAAATTTACGCATTGGCGCAATCGGTGCAAGACCTACAGCATTTAATACAGTGCGTTACTCCGAAAAAATATTACAACGAAATGGTATTTCAGTTACAACAGTAGATTTAAGTGAAATACTAGGTAACGCTAATAAATTAACTGCGAATGATCCTTTGGTAAAAGACCGTATCGAAAAAATATTGGGCTATGCAAATAAAGGGAATACGCCTAACGAAGCACTTATTCAAATTGCTAAATTAGATATCGTACTCAACGACTTCATGCAAGAAAATAGTTTAGATGCTACAGCTATTCAGTGTTGGACATCGCTTCAAAAAAATTATGGTTGTAACGTGTGTACGAGTATGAGTATGATGAGTGAAAACATGTTACCAAGTGCTTGTGAGGTAGATGTAACAGGCACTTTGAGCATGTATGCTATGCAATTAGCGAGCGGCACACCTAGCGCTTTAGTTGACTGGAATAATAATTATGCCACCGATCAATCTAAAGTGGTGTTGTTTCATTGTGGCAACTGGGCTAAGCATTTCTTACCAGATATTACTATTAGCAATGCACCTATCTTAGGTACTTCTGTAGGGACCGAAAACACTTATGGCGCCTTAGATGGCAGAACACCAGCAATGCCCCTTACCTATGGTCGCATTACAACAGACGATACAAAAGGTATCATCAAAGCATATATTGGTGAAGGTGAATTAACCAATGATGCGCTAGCCACTTTTGGTAATAGAGCCGTTGCTCAAATTGACAATTTAAATGGTTTGATGAACTATGTATGCAAAAATGGATTTGAGCATCACGTGGTTATGAATGCTAGCAAAACAGCTTCTGTATTAAAAGAATCTTTCGAAAACTATTTAGGTTGGGATACCTACTTACACGCTTAGGAAATAACTATGACTGAAAAAGAACTTACGATACAATCCGTATTATATCGAAAAAAAATCCTTCAATATATTTATCAGGCAAAAGCTGGTCATACGGGTGGCGATTTGTCTTGTATCGATATTTTAAATGTACTTTATAACAAAGTACTTCGCGTTTCACCAGAAACTTTTAATAGTCCGGACCGTGATAGGTACGTGCAAAGTAAAGGCCACTGTGTAGAAGCACTTTATGTAGTGCTTGCTAGCAAAGGATATTTTGCTGAGGAGGATTTAAATACTATTTGCAAATACGAGTCGCATTACATTGGTCATCCTACAAAAAAAATTAAGGGTATTGAGCAAAATACCGGCGCACTAGGCCATGGACTTCCGATTTGCGTTGGTATGGCTATTGCTGCCAAATTGGATAAAAAAGATTACCGGGTCTACACTTTACTTGGCGATGGTGAATTGCCAGAAGGCAGTAATTGGGAAGCAGCGCTCACAGCCGCTCAGTATAAGCTTGATAATATATGTGTTATCATAGACAAGAATCAATTGCAAATTACAGGTCCTACAAATGAAGTGTGTAGTACCGATCCGCTTCCTGAAAAATGGGAAAGTTTTGGTTGGGCTGTTAGAGAAATCGATGGTAATGATATTGCAGCCCTTACAGCAGCTTTTGATGCTTTACCTTTTGAAAAAGGCAAGCCGTCTGTGATTATTGCCAATACAATTAAAGGGAAAGGTGTTTCATTTATGGAAAATCAAATTAAATGGCACCATGGTGTTCCTACCGAAGAGCAGTATCATCAGGCGCAACATGAACTCGACACTGTTTTACAAAGCTTAATAGATTAATGATACATGGCAGATCAAAATATACATACAACTAGCACAAGCAACCAGGATATATTTTCTAAAACAGTAGAACAGTTGGCTGCAACAGATACAAACATTGTTGTAGTAACCAGTGACAGTAGAGGATCAGGCAAGCTGGTATCATTTGGTCAAAAATTTCCAGACCAACATATTGAAGTAGGTATTGCAGAACAAAATTTAGTAGGTGTTGCTGCAGGACTTGCGAGTTGTGGCAAAAAAACATTTGCGGTATCGCCTGCTTGTTTTTTAACAGCAAGGTCTTTTGAACAAATTAAAAATGATGTAGCCTATAGTAATAATCCTGTAACGCTTGTTGGTATTAGTGCGGGCGTAAGTTATGGTGCCCTAGGTAGTACACACCATAGCCTACATGATTTTGCAGCATTACGAGCAGTTAACAATATAAGTATTGTGGTTCCTGCCGATAATTTTGAAACAGCTGCTGCGGTTGCTTATGCAGCAAACTGTAATACCCCAGTGTATTTACGATTTGGTAAAAAAGCCATGCCGCATTTACAAGAAACTGGAAAAGAAAATTTTGAATTTGGTAAAGGGAGGGTTATTACTTCGGGAGCAGATATAGCTATTATTGCCTGCGGTGAAACAGTAGCACCTGCATTGGAGGCAGCAAAAAAACTTGCTACTCAAAATATACATGCAACCGTTATAAGCATGCATACCATTAAGCCGCTTGATACAAATTTACTTGCCAGTGTAGCCAATACATGTAAAGCAGTAATTACGATAGAAGAACATAGTGTGTATGGCGGACTTGGTGAGGCCTGCGCTGCATATTTACTTCAACAAGGTATTCATGTAGCGTTTAAAATAATGGGGATACCTGATGAATACACCGTAACCGGATCTCAGACAGAAATTTTGAATCATTATGGTATTAGTGAATCAGGTATTGTAGATGCGGCGGTTCGTTTAATACAACAAAAAGAAAAATAGGACATGAAAAAATATACTTTCCTTTTTTTATTAATGATGATGGCTGTATTGGCTTGTAAGCAAAAGACAAATACAACATCGAATAAAAAAATCGCAATCGTAGTGTCTACCCTTAACAATCCTTGGTTTGTTTTTTTAGCGGAAACAGCACAAAAAAAGGCACAACAATTAGGATATCAAGCAGATATATTTGATAGTCAAAACAATACTGCATTAGAAAGCGATCATTTTGAAAATATTATTGTAGCAGGTTTTGATGCTATTTTATTTAATTCTACAGATGCCAATGGATCCGTTGCCAATGTATTAAAAGCAAAAACGGCGGGTATTCCTGTATTTTGTATGGACCGCGAAATTAATTCGGTAGATGCAGCAACCTCTCAAATTTTATCTGATAGTTATGCTGGTGCGGTATCCATAGGAACATATTTTACTCAGCAGTTGCATAAAAAAGGGACTTATGTAGAAATTTTAGGCATTGTTGGAGACAACAATACCTGGGCGCGCAGTAAGGGTTTTCATAGTGTAGTAGATCAGTACCCTAATTTAAAAATGGTAGCACAACAAAGTGCCGATTTTGATAGAAATAAAGCGCTAGAAGTGATGGAAAGTATTTTACAAGCACACCCTACTATTGATGCTATTTTTTGTGGTAACGACGGTATGGCAATGGGCGCCTATCAGGCACTCGTAAGTGCAGGTAAAGAAAAAAATGTAAAAGTGTTTGGCTTTGATGGCGCAGAAGATGTGATTACATCGATAGGAGAAAAAAAAGTGACAGCAACGGGCATGCAATTTCCAAAAGTGATGGCCGAAACGGCAGCCATTTTTGCGGATGAATATATCAAAGGGAAAAGAGATTTTCCTCAAAAAATTCCTGTGGCAGTGGAACTTGTTACCGAAAAAAATATTGATCACTATATCGCCTATGGCAAAAAATAACGATCATGAAAGCAAACACCATTAAAAATAGCATACTCCTTACTCTTTTACTCATTACCGGTTATAATGCTGTGTATTTTAAAAAGTTAAACGCCATTACAAAAGAAGGGGTACAAAAATTTGATGCTAAAACATATACAGCCGCGTTATGGAAAAATAAAATGCCGGCAGTAATAGACGCTGCTATAGATTTTGATCAGTTATTATTGGCTATTGAAAAGGCTCCGCAGCAAGCTTTTGAAAAACATACCCATGCCCTAGCAATTGGTAATTACAGATATGCGATGGTAAAAATGTCGGGCAGCGTTATTGCTGTAAATGAAGATGATTTTGTCATTGAAACATTATTAGGCGGAAATAAAAAGCAACTACGCGTAACCACCGAATTTATTTATGGTAGCGCTATAAGAGACGCTTCTGGCCTTATTGATATCAAAGACTTTACGAGCGCTTCGGATTTAAATGCCATTGCAGAATCGTTTAATGAAACCATTAAAAAAACAGTGGTTCAACCATTCAAAAAAAGTTTGGTAACAGGCCTTAAAATTGAATTGGTTGCAGCGGTTGAACTCAATAAAGAAAATATGGTATTAGATCAATTGGTATTGTTACCTGTGCAAATAAAACCCATTTCCTAAGCATGCTTATAGCCAATAACATATCTAAAAGCTTTGCTGGCGTTCAGGCACTCTCGAGCGTACATTTAAGTTTACAGCCAGGTATGGTGCATGCTATTATTGGTGAAAACGGAGCTGGAAAGTCTACGCTCATGAAAATATTATCTGGCGTCATTCATAACTATGAAGGTCAAATTGTATTAAACGAAAAGCCTGTACAATTTAATTCGACAAGAGATGCGGAAGCGGCAGGCATTGCCATGATACACCAAGAACTCAATTTAGTTCCTCAACTTTCTATTGCTGAAAATATTTTTTTAGGTCGTGAAATAACAGACTCATTTGGCATGCTGGCAGATAAAACCATGCATGAACGTAGTGTAGAATTGCTGGCAAGGGTGGGCCTTGGTGTAGACCCTGCTACAAAAGTAGAAACTTTAAAAGTAGGCCAACAACAACTGGTTGAAATTGCAAAAGCCC
Organism: Bacteroidota bacterium; assembly: GCA_018971025.1. Lineage (GTDB taxonomy): Bacteria > Bacteroidota > Bacteroidia > Chitinophagales > Chitinophagaceae > Sediminibacterium. The sequence continues at coordinate 39,825 of JAGWVE010000012.1, forward strand.
TGCATACAAAGGCCTCAATCATTATCATGGATGAACCTACATCTGCGTTAAGCGATACCGAAATTGCTACCCTTTTTACATGCATCCATGAATTAACAGCCGCTGGCGCAACCATTGTTTATATATCGCACAAGTTACAAGAGCTATACACCATTGCCAATACCTATGTTGTACTTAGAGATGGTGTGACGGTTGCGCGTGGTGATATGAAAGACATTGCAGAAGCCGACTTAATTGCACAAATGAGTGGGCGAAATACCAAAAATGAAAAAATAAATACCACAAAAAAATTCGACACTGTTTTATTGGAAGTCGATGATCTTTATTTGAAACATGCAACGCTGCCCAATAAAAATCTACTTTCTTCCATTTCATTTAAGGTGTACCAAGGAGAAATACTGGGTATATATGGTTTGATGGGTGCTGGCAGGACAGAACTCATGGAATGTTTATTTGGCCTGCATCCTAAAAGAAGTTCAGGCAGTATAGTAGTAGCAGGCAAAAAATTAAATATCACATCGCCTACTGCTGCTATTGCCGCAGGCATGGCACTCGTACCAGAAGACAGAAAAACGGAAGGGCTGTTGCTAGACAATACCGTTAGAAGCAACATGAGTTTAACGGTATTGGATACCTTAGAAAAACTTGGTTTATATATCGATACGAAATCAGAAAAAGAGTTGTCCAAAAAATTTATAAGCGAACTGTCTATTAAAACAGCTTCTGATACCACGCTTGCAAAAAATTTAAGTGGCGGTAACCAACAAAAAATTGTACTTGCCAAGTGGCTTGCCACCCATCCTACCCTTTTACTTTTGGATGAACCTACTAGAGGTATAGACGTAAACGCCAAAGCAGAAATTTATGCACTCATCAAATCCTTAGCAGTTAAGGGTTTGAGCGTCGTATTGGTATCTTCAGAAATTCCAGAAATTATGGCGGTATCGGATAGGGTGCTTGTAATGGCAAATGGAAAACTTACTGCAAACATGCCTATTAGCGAGGCTAACGAATCCTTATTATTAATGAAAGCATTATAAAACATTGTAGAAATGACATCCAATTTTCAAACTTCATTACAAAAAATAAATAGGCTGCAGTCTTTTATAGCACTGTTTTTACTTTGTACCCTGCTTACTATTTTATCAGATAAATTTTTTACGCCCGAAAATGGTTTAAATGTTTTACGTCAAGTAGCTGTAAACATTTGTATTTCGGTAGG
>JAGWVE010000063.1 GCA_018971025.1 Bacteroidota bacterium
GCTTTTTTTACCCATGGATTACCAGCTACTGTTTTTTCGATGGCACTTAAATTAAGCGCCGACATTTGTGCACCAATAATATGGCCACCAGCTTTGAGCATTTCTTTGATATCTCTTTCATTGATAAACAACTGTGCTTCTTCGCCAGCAATTTGTATCTGAATGTCTTTGATTGTTTTTTTATCCTTTTCCTGCCAGGCCATTACAAAAAATACCATGGTAGCCACCCCTAGCAGAATCCAGAGCGTACGCATCATTATTTTTTTCCAAGGTAAATTTCGCATCGTAGTATTTTTATAAATCGTTTTTGATGTTTCTAATGAGTACGTCAATATCGCCAGCACCCGCCATTACTAAAAGTTTAGGCTGATGTTCTTTAACCCAGGCCTGTAGCGCTTCTTTTTGTAAAAGCACTACATTTTTATTGGTCATTTTGCCAATGATCATTTCTGATGTAACCCCCGGTATGGGAAGCTCTCTTGCAGGATAAATAGGCAACAACACAATTTCATCGGCAGCGCTTAAACTAGCCGCAAATCCTTCACATAAATCTTGTGTTCTGCTAAATAAATGAGGCTGAAACACAAGGGTTAATTTACCGTTAGGGTATAAACTACGCACGCCAGATATAAGTGCAGCAAGCTCTGCAGGATGGTGCGCATAGTCATCAATTAAAATCTGAGTGTCTGTTTTTATAAGGTATTCAAACCTTCTTTTTACACCAGCAAAATTTGCAAGTGCTACTTTAATTTTTTGTGGCTCAATCCCCAAATGCATCGCTACAGAAACTGCTACCAGTGCATTTTCAATATTATGGAGGCCACCCATATGTAATACTATATTTTCGATTGTCCAGCTTGGGCCTACTGCTGTAAAATGGTAAGCGCCATCTACAACCGTAATATCTTTTGCGTAAATACTAGCGCCTTCACCATGTAAATGATAGGTTACAAGTATCGAAGCATCAAAACTTGCTTCACGCGCAAGTCCTTTTTTAGCAAGTAGTAATCCATTTGGTTTTACTTTTTTAGAAAAGCTTACAAATGCATCTTCTAAAGCCTCCGATGTTTTATAAATATCCAAATGATCCGCGTCCATTGAAGTAATGACTGCAATAGATGGGTTTAATTTTAAAAAGCTTCTATCATACTCATCGGCCTCTACCACCACCACATTATTATCACTACTCCAAAAATTGGTATTGTAATTGGCTGCAATGCCTCCTAAAAATGCAGTACAACCATAGCCCGAATCTCTTAGCACATGCGCTACCATGGTACTTACGGTTGTTTTACCATGCGTGCCTGCTACACAAATATTAACAGTACCTTCTGTAATCCAGCCTAATACATCGGAGCGTTTTACTACTTCGTAACCGTTGTTTCTGTAATAAGTTAGCTCACTGTGCGACTCCGGAATAGCAGGCGTATACACTACAACACTTGCATCCGTATCAATTAAACCTGTATTGTCTTCGTAATGAATATTTATACCAAGCTCCGTTAAAGCCTGTGTTAAAATGGTTTCCGTTTTATCGTATCCAGAAACCTTGCATCCTTTGGACACAAAATAACGCGCAAGCGCACTCATACCAATCCCTCCAATTCCAATGAAGTAAATATTTTTTATGGTATCTAGTTTATGCACGTACGTACTGGAGTATTTTAGATGCTACCACTTCTGCTGCATTTTTAATAGCAAGTGGTTGCAAGTTTTGAATAAATGTTTGTTGCTGTGCACTATCAAGTGCAAGTTTAGTAACGGTATTAAATAATGTGGCAGCAGCCTGTGCATCTGGCACCAAAAGCGCTGCATGATTTTTTACCAAATAATTGGCATTGGCCGTTTGATGATCTTCGGCGGCAAAAGGGTAAGGTACAAAAACAGCCGGCTTACCTGCCACACAAATTTCGGCCACCGACATAGCGCCAGCCCTTGATATCACTGTGTCTGCAACTGCATAGGCCATATCCATTTCTGCAATAAAAGCACCCACCCACACATTGCTGTATTTGGTAGCCGCATTCGCATACTTGCTCGCGTTTGTTTTACCTGTTTGCCAAACTAACTGTAGGTCTAAACTTGCAAAACCATCTAAATTATGATAGATGACTTCATTGATAGAATTGGCGCCTAAGCTACCACCTACAATAAGTATTGTTTTTTTATTTGGGTTGAGTCCAAAAAAATGATGCGCTACTTCGCGGGTATGCGAGGCTGCAATAATATTTTCTCGAACAGGATTACCTGTTACAAATAATTTGTTTGCAGGAAAAAATGTTTCCATGCCACCCGTGCCTGTAAAAATAGCCGCCGCATTTTTTGCAAGCATTTGGTTGGATTTGCCCGCAAAAGAATTGGCTTCATGAATAAATGTAGGAATGCCCTTTGCCTGTGCCATTTTAAGCACTGGAAAAGTAGAGTAACCACCTACACCGACTACAAAATCAGGTTTAAAAGACGAAAGAATGCTTCGAACCTGAAAAAAACTTTTGATTAATTTAAATGGCAGCGTAATATTTTTCAAAATATTACTTCTATTAAATCCTGCGATGGTAAGTCCTATAATTTTATAGCCAGCCGCAGGTACTTTTTCCATTTCCATTTTACCTGCTGCACCCACAAATAAAAGCTCAATACCAGGCACTTGTTTTTCTAGTGCTGCTGCAATGGCAATGGCCGGAAAAATATGTCCGCCTGTGCCACCGCCTGCTATGATCGCTTTCATTTTCATTTATGCAGTTGCATTTGAAGGTGAAGCAGCCACCGGTGTTGGTGTTGCAAATGGATCTACAATTTTTCCTTCTGTTTGCTCTACGTTGCGCGCCACACTTAAAACAATACCAATTGCACAGCAAGTAAACAAATAAGAACTACCACCCATACTTACCAATGGCAGCGTTACACCCGTTACCGGCAGCAAGTTTACGTTAACAGCCATATTGGCAATGGCTTGTATCACAAGTGTAAAACTTAAGCCTAGTGCTAAAAATGCACCAAACGCATAGGGGCATCGTCTAAATATTCTGATACATCTAAATAAAAATACCAGGTATATAAAAATCATAAAAGCGCCGCCTAGTAAGCCATACTCTTCTATGATAATGGAATAAATAAAATCGTTGTAGGCTTGCGGTAAAAAGTTTCGTTGTCTACTATTACCTGGACCTAATCCTACAAATACACCGCCATTAGCAATCGCAATTTTTGCCTGTTGCACTTGATACGGTGTTTGTGCATCGGTGGCGTAAATAAAATCTTGGATTCGACTAATCCATGTTTGTACGCGCACAAAAATACTTTTGTCTTTTACTTTTTCTTTTTCTTGACTGCTTAACGGAATCGTATATTCTACCTTAGGCTTTCCTGTATAGGTTGCCACCGCTACCGATATAAGCATAATGGCCGGAATCATAGCAATACCAATGGTTAGCATGATATGCTTCATACTCACACGACCAATAAACATAAGTAATAATGAAGTGGCACCGGTTAAAAGTGCATTGGACAAATTGGCAGGAAGTATTAGCGCACAGGTGGCTAGTACTGGCCAAATAACGTGTAAGAAGCCCTTTTTAAAATCTTTAATAACGTCCTGCTTTTTACTCAGTGTTCGTGAAATAAACATAAACAAAGCAAGCTTTGCAAAATCGGAAGTTTGAATAGTGAGCTGTATGATAGGAAGTTTAATCCATCTGCTACCATCATTAATTTTAGCACCAAAAACAAGGGTATATAAAAGTAGTGGCAACGAGATATAATACAGGATGGCTGCCACTTTAGAAAATACCGAATAATTAACGCGGTGTAAAAAATAAATGAGTGTTAAACCTATTAATGTAAAAGAAATTTGCTTGAACAAATACACACTGGTATTGCCCTTATACATTTTATAGGCTAGAGATCCGGTGGCACTATATACCACAAGTATAGAAATTAGTGACAGCAACACTACAATACCCCAGATATATTTATCACCCCTGGTTTTAGTAACAAGTTGTGTTTTTACCCCTTCTACAGTAGGGATTTGAGAAAATAAAGTATCTGAATTTTGATTGAGCATGTTATTGTTTGCTGAAGTAGTTCTAAATAATTACAATGCTTTTACAGCGTCTTTAAATTGTGTTCCACGATCTTCGTAATTTTTGAATAAATCAAAACTTGCACAAGCTGGACTTAATAAAACCGTATCACCCTTTGCTGCTAACTTAAATGCAGCAAGTACAGCACCCGATGCACTATTAGCCTCTTCAATGACAGCTACCTTACCTTTAAAAGCTTCTATAATTTTTTTATTATCGGTACCCATACACACAATCGCCTTAACTTTTTCTGATACCAACTCTTCAATCAAAGAATAATCATTACCCTTATCTACGCCACCTAAAATAAGCACGGTTGGGTTTGTTAAACTCTCTAGCGCATACCATGTACTATTTACGTTGGTTGCTTTACTATCGTTGATAAATTCAACACCACGCACCATGGCTACAAATTCCATACGATGCTCGAGGCTATGAAAATTGCTCACCGCTTCTCTAATTTTTTCCTTGCGTATGCCAAGGGTTGTTGCTGCAATGCCTGCTGCCATGGTATTGTATTGATTGTGTTTACCCTTTAATGCAAAATCATAAATGCTCATGCTTACGCGCTCTTCTTGAATTCTAAGCATCATTTGATCGCCTTTGATGTAGCCGCCTTTTTTAATTTCTTGTTTCATAGAGAATGGTAATGGGTTAGGGTGAAAGGTTAGTAAGGATAAATGGTTAGTAATGGTATCGTCATCTGCACAATAGATGAAAAAGTCTTGATCGGTTTGGTTTTCAATAATTTTAAATTTGCTTTTGATATAATTTTCAAATTGATAATTATACCTGTCTAGATGGTCTTCTGTAATGTTTAATAAAACACTTACATCAGGTCTAAACGTTTTGATATCGTCTAATTGGAAAGAACTAATTTCTGCTACATAAAGGGCCTTGGGCGCTTCTGCAATTTGCTTTGCAAAAGAGTATCCAATGTTGCCTACCATTGCACAATCAAGCCCTGCTGTTTTGCAGATATGATACATGAGTGCGGTGGTGGTACTTTTTCCATTGCTACCTGTAATGGCAACAATTTTACTATCCCCCTTAAATCTAAAAGCCAGTTCTATTTCAGATATCACTGGTATCCCGTTGGCCCTGATTTGTTTGACCATTTCATTTTTTTCGGGAATGCCAGGACTCTTCATCACTTCTGTGGCCGTTAGTATACGCGCAGCACTATGTTGTCCTTCTTCAAATTCGATACCGTTGTCAATGAGCTCTTTTTTGTAACGTGCTGCAATGTTTCCTGCATCAGAAACAAATACATCGTACCCTTTTTGCTTTCCTAGCAGTGCCGCACCAACGCCACTTTCTCCACTACCTAAAACCACTAGAAAATGCTGCATGCTTATCTCATTTTTAAAGTAAGAATGGCTAATACCACACATAAAATAGTTATGATCCAAAAACGCACAGCAATCTTACTTTCGTGAAATCCTTTTTTCTGATAATGATGGTGTAATGGACTCATCAAAAACACACGCTTCCCTTCTCCAAATTTTTTCTTGGTATACTTGAAATAACTTACTTGAATCATTACGCTTAACAATTCAATTAAAAACACACCACAAAAAATAGGAATGAGTAATTCTTTTCTAACAATAATGGCAAGAGACGCAATGATACCGCCCAATGCAAGGCTTCCCGTATCGCCCATAAATACCTGCGCTGGATACGCATTGTACCATAAAAATCCAATACATGCACCCACAAATGCACCCACAAAAATGGACAACTCCCCTAGGTTAGGTATGTACATCACATTTAAATAATCGGCCATTACATAGTTACCGCTCACGTATATAAATACGCCAAGGGCCATACCAATAATGGCGCTCACACCTGCTGCAAGACCATCTAAACCATCTGTGATATTAGCTCCATTGGAAACGGCTGTAATAATAAACGTGACTACAAAAATGTAAATGATCCATGTGTATTTTTCGGCACCCGGACCCATCCAGCTAATCAGTTTGCTATAATTAAACTCATGGTTTTTTACAAACGGAATAGAAGTAATAGGTGTTTTTACTTTTACGTAGCGGCGCTCTACTCCGTTAATTTTGCGGACAATAACGTTAGAATCTTTTGCGAGGCGCTCACCTTTTTGAAGCGTTACGGCTCCTGAATATGATACCGCGGACTCTGTAGTATTTGGGGCAGTAACAATTTCTCTTTCTACGGTAACAGCATTGCTAAAATAAAGTGTAACACCTATAATAATACCAAGACCTACTTGTCCAATAATTTTTGTGATACCAGCAAGTCCGTCACTGTCTTTTTTCTTGTAGGCTTCGCCCTTTTTTTGTGCATCTCTACGAGATTTAATTTTAAAGTAGTCATCTAAAAAGCCAATGATACCAAGCCATACCGTACATAAAATCATTAAACGGATATATACTTTATCGAGGTTGGCAAATAATAAAGTAGGAATTAAAATGCTTAATAAAATAATGATGCCACCCATGGTTGGTGTACCTTTTTTTTGTTGCTCGCCCTGTAAGCCAAGCTCTCTAACGGTTTCACCAATTTGCTTTTTTTGTAAAAACTCGATTAGCTTTTTACCAAACACAGTGGCAATCACCAAAGACAACAATACCGCCATAGCAATTCTAAAAGTCAAAAACTGAAACATACCAGCGCCTGGTAAGTTAAATTCTTGTTTTAGCCATGTAAATAATTGGTATAACATAGGGGTGTATTAATCTTTGTTGTTAAAGAATGCTAATAAAATGGCTTTATCGTCAAAAGGATGTTTCACTCCATTGATGTCTTGATATTTTTCGTGTCCTTTACCTGCTACTAAAACAATGTCTTCAGGTTTTGCAAATTCAACCGCTGCTTTAATCGCTTCTTTTCTATCAATGATTGAAATGTATTTTCTTTTTGCTGCTGTATTTAATCCAGCTTCCATGTCCGCAATAATTTGTGCTGGATCTTCGGTGCGTGGATTGTCTGACGTTAAAATTACTTTGTCACTTAAATCGCAAGCTGTTTGAGCCATAATAGGACGCTTGGTTTTGTCTCTATCACCACCACAACCCACAACGGTAATTACTTGCTCGTAGCCTTTGCGTAATTTTTTTATGGTGGCTAACACATTTTCAAGTGCGTCCGGTGTATGCGCATAATCAATGATACCAATCACTTGCTTGTTGCTAATGATATAATCAAATCTACCCTCTGCACCTGCTAACATAGAAAGTGTTGTAAGTGCTGTGTTACTTTCGATACCAAGGTTTACAGCAGCGCCATAAACCGCCAATAAATTATAAGCGTTAAACTCACCTATTAGTCTAAAATGAACTTCAATTTCATTCACCAACATCACTAGTCCAGTGAGTGCATTTTCTAAAATTTTACCCTTATAATCGGCGCTAGATTTTAATCCGTAAGAAAGTTTTTTAGCTTTTGTATTTTGAAGCATGACTTCACCACGCTTATCATCTGCGTTAGTAATTGCAAACGCAGAAGCTGGTAATGCATCAAAAAAACCTTTTTTAGCAGCGATATAATTTTCAAATGTTTTATGATAATCTAAGTGATCGTGTGTGATGTTGCTAAATAAAGCTCCGGTAAATTGTAAGCCCGTAATACGGTGCTGGTGCACTGCATGGCTACTACATTCCATAAACACATGGCTACAACCCGCGTTTACCATGGTGTTTAGCAGTTCGTTTAAACTAACCGCATCAGGTGTCGTGTGTGTAGCCGGTATAATTTGATCCCCAATTTGGTTTTGTACCGTAGATACTAATCCACAGGTATAACCCAATTCAGAAAATAATTTAAACAATAGTGTAGCGATGGTCGTTTTACCATTGGTACCCGTTACGCCTACCAATTTAATTTTTGTAGAAGGCGCATCATAAAACTGATGTGCCATATATGCAACAGCTTCTTGTGTATTTGCTACTTTGATATACGTAACCCCTTCAACTTGTAAAGCAGGCATGTTTTCACATACAATCACTTTAGCACCCAGCTCAATTGCGGTAGTTATATAGTTGTGGCCATCTTGCGCTACCCCTTTAATCGCAACAAATACAGTGCCTTTGATTACTTTACGTGAATCAATAGCAATACTAGACACGGCTATATCAGTGGCACCCACTACTTCTAGTAAGTGTACCTTATATAATATGTCTTGTAAAATATGCATCTGCTATATTAATTGAGTGTGATTTGAATTTGCTGACCTTTTACAAATGCCTGACCAGGTAAAATAGATTGTGCTGCTACTTTTCCTCGGCCTTGCGTATTTACTTTTAATCCTGCCGATTCGCAGATGTAAATCATGTCTTTATATCCAAGACCTACTAGTGATGGCATAGTTTTGTTATCAATTTTGCTACTCTTTAATAACCCAGCAGCAGGTGCGTGTGAAATAGTAGCCCACTCATCTACAAACAAACTAGAATCTACAAATGGTAGTTTTAATTTTTTAGCAACCGTTGCTACGTCCTGCTTATAGCCTTTGTATACATACACATTACTATCCGGCTTTGGCGCTGCTTTAGCCATTGGCGCCTGCTTTACAGAAGCACTATACAAACGGTCTGCAATTTCTTTAAACACCGGACCCGCAACAGCAGCGCCATAAAACACAGGAGCGTGCGGTTTATTTTTGATGACTACAATACAAGTGTACTGTGGATTATCGGCAGGAAAATATCCAGCAAATGATGATTGATAAATTTTATCTGCGTAACCCTTGTTACCATTGGCAATGAGTGCAGTACCTGTTTTACCAGCGACTTTATAAGGAGTACCTTTAAATAATGTAGTAGCCGTGCCGTGTAAACAAACGCCTTCTAAACTTAGTTTTAAATCGGCTAAAGTTTGATCACTACAAATTTTTTCGTTCACCACTTTTGGTTGAATTTCTCTTAACAACACGCCTTCTTCTTTAATAGCCGATACCAAATATGGCTTCATCATTTTACCATTGTTAGCAACCGCGTTGTACAAGTTGGCCGTTTGCAAAGGACTTACAAGTAAGTTATAGCCAAATGCCATCCATGGAATAGAAGTTGGACCCCATAATTTATGACCAGGCTTATAAATAAGTGGGCGACCCTCTCCCGCTAAATCAATACCGGTAGGATTATCCATTCCCATTTTTTTAAGATGGTTAATAAACTGCATTGGGTTATTACTATAATGCTGTACGGCAAGTTTTGCCATTGCTACATTAGAACTTACTTCAAAAGCGTGCTGAATGGTAACATCGGTGTAACCATGGTCTTCACTATCGTACACTGTTTGACCAAAAACTTTCCAGCTACCTCCCGTAATATTTACCATATTATTGAGGGTCACTTTTTTATCTTCTAATAAAGAAAGCATGGTAGCCAACTTAAATGTAGAACCTGGCTCCGATGGTGTAATAGCGTAATTATAATTTTCGTAGTAGTTGCCATCTTGCCCGCGACCTAAATTAGCGATGGCTTTTACTTTTCCTGTTTTTACTTCAAGCACAATAGCAGTACCATGTTCTGCTTCATTTTTGATCATCATTTTTTGAAGTGCATTTTCAGCTACTTCCTGAATAAACACATCGAGTGTACTTACTACATCTTTTCCATTTTCTGGTTCAATTTCGTAGGTATCTGCGTCTAATGGAACACCTACGCCGCCCGCAATGGTACGTACGAGTTGTTTACCATTTACTCCACGTAAAACGCTGTCGTAGCTATATTCTAGGCCCACTTT
>JAGWVE010000064.1 GCA_018971025.1 Bacteroidota bacterium
GTATTGGCAGAAATAGACAAGGTTCCCAAATCGGCTAGTACCATATCAACCCTACCAAGTGCGGACCATCCACCCTGCTCATCCATTTCCGACAAACGAAGTTCGTTGGCCCAAACCTCTGCACTTAACACAGGACCATCTGGTAAATATTTATTTTCTACCCCAAGTAAAATACCACGCACTTCACCCAAATTTGGATTGCCATGCACAGAAATAATTTTATTCCCAATAATTTCTCTGTAGATATTGGTAACAGATAACCCCTTGCTATTTCTTCTTTGTTTCAAATCAATTAATGTACGCAAAGACAAATCAAGGTTATTAAGCTCAGGCCATATTTTATCTTCTTGTCCTTTTGCGTAATTGCCAGGCTTGGTTATTTTGAGTGGGATTTTTACTTCATAATAATTGTTTAAAAAGTCTTGGCCAATTCTTACCACAGCGTATAATTCATCATCTAATACAGGACGTAATCCAGGCACAGACTCGGCATGTAAATACATAGAAAGCTTGCCAAATTGTCTTAAATCATATGGCAATGTTTTAAAAACAGCACGTGCATCACCAGAAGTAAGGTCTCTGATTTGCATACTCATAGCCTGTTCATTTTGCTTTAAGTTAACACCATTGTTGCTTAATAATTGTACACGCTCTACGCCAGGAGGCATTAAATAGTTTACCGGTTGACGGCTACTATTTTCTTCCAAATTAACAGCGAGCGTATTAAATGTTACACCACTATTTACCGGTATTGGCAAGTAAGAACCCGTTGTATCTAATTTAAAATTGAACTGACGCCACTGGTTTCGCACAAGATCCATTCTTGCCATACGAACGACTACTGAATCTTCAAAATCTGTTAAATATAAACGCGCAAAACGAATGGATTTAAAATCAGACATATTGCCAACCTTTCTAGTATACCCTCTAATTGGAATTCGAAATAAATACCAGTTCTCCGACTTAACCGTACCGTCTGCCGCATTTACGGAAACAGTTCTTTTATCTGTAACATATGGCGTAACGCCCACAGCCATACCAGGCTTTAAAGAAACTTCGTACTCGTAATACGCTTCCGTTTCATTTAAGGTATTGTCTCTATTTAAATCTTCATTGTCGGGGTATAGTGTTGCTGCAGGCGTAAAAGCACCCGTAGATGCAATGGGAGAATTGCCCTGCGGATTGTTATGGTTTTTATACCTTCCTAAAATACCTGTACCTGCTGCATCAAAACTATTATCGCGGTACCATTTATAATTATCGTTTGCAGGATCGAGCAGTGCTTTTTGATATATTAATGATGAAGCGCCAAAGTTGTTGGCTAGCTTTTGTAAAACGTAATTCTTTTTAACTTTTTCTGCGTTGTCATCAAGTCCATCAAATCCAACGTCTTGGTATGGTCTATCAGCTGGATCATTGCTAAATGCCTGTGTAATTTGAATGGGGTTTACAGGTGTTTTACCCCAGGTATTGCTACTATCTACTTGCGCAGGCACTTTTGGCGTGTTCATGCCGTTTTCGTAAAAACGTTTTCCGTCTTTTAAAATATCTTCACTAATATTTCCGAGGTTGAGTAATATTTTTCCGCCTCTACTATTTGGATTCGTGATAAATGGATCCTGCATCCAGATTTCAAAATACTCGATATTGCCGGTTTCAAAATCTGTTTGATCAATCGCACGCATAATACCACCCCACTTAGCAGCTGGTGTTTTAAATTTGCCGTCTGCACCTATTTGTGTAGTACGTGATTCATAATTGTAAGGTCCTTTTTCTAAAGGATAATAAGCAAGGTCAAATGTTGCTGTTTGCACATCCGTAATATTGGTGGTACGTTGCGGAAATAATTCGTTGGTAAAAACCTGACGTACCCTTGGATCACTTAAGTCCGCTAAATTTTTTCGGAGCGGATTATTGCTGCTGTTTTTGTCTTGTAAATTTGGTTCAATATTATACCATGCTAATTTTGCACGATTAAAATTGTAATCGATAGAATCTGTTAGTGCAGCTTCAGGAAATTTATTATTACCCTGTGGTGTAGATGCAAGTGTCCAGGCTACAAAAGGAAATCTTAAATCGATATTGGTTCTTGTTCCTTCAAAGTCATCTATAAAAATAAGTCCTTGATCGCCAGAGCCAATTTGAGGCGGATGACCTGGTTTTAAAAAAGCTCCTTCGCCATATGCATTAATGCTAGACACCGCTTTAGTAGAATAAAAAGGAAGCCTATTTAAAAGCCTTGTTACAGATGGCAGTTCGGACTTGTAACTAAAATCTAATCCATACATGGTGTTACGAATAGGATCATCACCATAATTCATTTTAGTGAAAAACGGCCTTTCACCTAACCTAACAGAAGTAGCACTAACGCTAAATTTTTTGCTCGCCATATAATCCAAACGAAGACCACTAAAGCCTCTTGTTTGCATACCAATGCCAGTATTGTTTTCGAATGAAACACTTACTGGAACGTTGGAACTTAATATAGCAGCGTTTAATATTTTAATACTTCCTAAATTATAATCGACGCTGTAATCAAGCCCTTCTCTTAATTGCTGACCACCAGCCGTTACACGCACAGAACCTTGTGGAATATTAAAAGTATTGAGTTGAATTTCCGAACCGCCACCACCACTTTTAACTTGCCCTTGCATGACAAAGCGGTTTAAGTTGGCATAGGTTTCCGCAATTGCTTTAATGGAATCGTACAACTGGTAATAAACGTATTTCTTTTTTATGGCCGTAGACATGCCGGCAAAAGCGAGCGTGTCCAAGTCTTTACCAAAGGGCTCAAGCACTGGAAATATAATTTTTCCGGATTGTTGTAAAACTGTAAAACCGTCTACATAATCAAACACACCATCGGGCTGTGGGTCGTTGCGATTGTTGAGCCTATCGAGGTTTAGTATTTTAAGTAAAGGAAATCCTTCTGCAGCTTTGGAGGTTTCAGGTAAATATCTTTTAAGTCCACCACTTGGCTCTTCGTATAAAATATTAAGTTTAAAATCTTCGCGTTGAATGCCCCCAAAAACGTCTAAAGAATAAACGTTTTTCATCATCCAACTCCATATTGGCAATTGAATACGCTGCGATGTTGCTTTTAATAATTTTAAGAATAGAACTTTTTGTACACCCTTGCTAGAATCAAGCGCTACGTCTTGCGAAAATTCACCCACCTGATACACACGACCGTTGTAGGTATATTGAAACGCTACAGCCAGCACTTCGTCCGATTGCATTTGTGTATTAATAGATAAAAATCCAACCTGCGGATTAAAGGTATACTCGGTAGGATTTAATTTACGTGCAAATGTTTTTTCATAATCATCTACAGGTTTTAACCCTTTAGAAAGTAGTAAGCTATTAATCACAGCAGGATTTCTACTACTAGGATTACCAATTAATCCATTGTATAAATTATTGGCGCCATTAAAAGGAAGCGACCCGCCTGCTGTAGAAGCAATAGCACCCGTGTTGTAGGGCTGCGGTTCACCTAAATCCATAAAACCCACAATATCCCTGGCTTCGGTGGAGGCGCCCGTTCTATTGGTTACCCAAACTTCGATACGCTGAATTTGCACCTGCGTATTTACAACAGGCAAATTTTTCATAGCCTTGTTGTAATTGTTTTTAAAATATTGTCCTAATAAAAAGTGTCTATTTTCTTCGTAGTCATGTAGCTTTTTTTCAAAGGTTTGCATAGATGCGCCACCTTGAAGTGCTACCGATTGTCTAGATGATTTTTGATTGGCAAGTGCAGCAGTAACAAAAAGTTTTCCAAATTGCAACTGCGTTTTGATACCAAATAAATTTTGAGCCGATGGAATTAAAGTGCCTCTCGATTGAAAGGAGATATTTCCAGCTTCAATACTTTTTAAAAGCTCATCATCCATGCCTTTATAATCGAGCTTAATTTGATTGTCGAAATTTAAGTTGGATAAGGTATTGTAATTGATAGGAAACTTTAATTTATCTCCAATATTTGCATTCACACTTAAATTGGTGTTCATATCAAAATCAAAGCCTCCATTTTTTCTAGCACGTTCTGGAAGCGTTGGATTCTCAATATTTTGACCCTGATAACCAGCCATGATACTTACATCGCCGGTAGGCTTAATGTCTACTTTAAATTTATTAGCTGCAACATCTTCTGCGGTATTTTGAAGCTGCTCTTTTAATTTACCAACGCCATCTCCTATTTGCTTTGCTTGATCTGAAAGTTGCTTGAGCTGTCCACCTGCTCCACCCAATACATCACTCACACCAAATATTCGGTCAAACAATTTATCATACACTTGCATGGGTGGGCGTGCTACTTTTTTATTGAGCGCTGTTAAGGCATCTGCTCTTTTTTTAAAGTATTCTGTCTCGTCTTGTTTGGCCTGCAATTTTACATAGGTATCAAAATCTATAAAACTTGGCGTGCGGTATAATTTACCATTGATGGTTTCAACCACTTTATACTGCCTAGTAATTGGATCAAAAACAACCGATTTTTTAATGAGCGTCGTATCCCTGATATCGTACGGATTTTTACTTGGCGCTTCTATAGCAGAAGCCCTTCGATCTTTGATAGGAAATCGAAGTCCAGGTTTTGTTTGTGCCTGGGCAAATTGCGACAATTGAAGCAAGAAGCTAGACATCAAAGTAAGGCCAATAAAAAAATGACGAAGCCGATTCAAAAAAATAAAATTAGTAAAGTAGAAATCAGATCGATAGACTATAAGTTTTTTAAAGCGGTTTTAATAACATCTTCAAGCGGGGCATCGGCTCCCACCGCTAACAATGTTTTTTTAACGGCCTGTTCTGCTAGTGGCTTTCCTATCCCTAGGGCAACCAAAGCCTGAACGGCATCGCTATCTGGCGAAGATACAAAACCACCTCCAAAAGGCGCATCCTGATGCTGTTTTCCTAATTTATCTCGTAATTCGAGCACTAAACGCTCGGCAGATTTTTTGCCTATACCCTTAATGGCCTCTAATTGCTTGGTATTGCCTTGAACAATCGCCCTCGTAATTTCATCGGGGCGAAGGCCCGAAAGCATCATTCGGGCGGTAGAAGCACCCACGCCTGAAACGCTGATCAGCTGCAAAAAAAGCTCTTTTTCGGCCCCATCAGCAAAGCCAAACAAGGTTTGCGCATTTTCTGTGATGTGTAAATAGGTATACAATTGCCCTTCTGCGGCAGTTCCAATAGCAGAATAGGTGTTGAGGCTAATTTGGAGGTCGTAACCTACCCCATTAACGTCTACCACCACTCTTGAGGGTGTCTTAATTGCGTATTTTCCTCTTACAAATGCGATCATAATAGAACTGTAAAAATAGGCGTAAAAAACGATACAATTGGGCCTATCTTTACGCGAAAAATTATAAGATTTTAACAAAATCCATTATGCCAATGCTTAGAGCAAAAATTACTGCCGTGGGAGGATACGTTCCTGAAGACAAATTAACCAATTTTGACCTCGAAAAAATGGTGGATACCAATGACGAATGGATTCGAACAAGAACCGGCATTGAAGAAAGAAGGATTTTAAAAGGTGAAGGCAAAGGAAGCTCTGATATGGCGGTTCCTGCCGTTCTAGAAATATTGAGAAAAAAGAATATTGACCCAACAGAGATTGACTGTCTAATTTGTGCCACTGTTACCCCAGACATGGTATTTCCAGCAACCGCTAATATCATTTGCGACAAAATTGGAGCGACAAACGCTTGGGGGTACGACATGAGTGCCGCTTGCAGTGGATTTTTATTTGCGCTTACCACAGGTGCCATGTATATCGAAAGTGGCCGTTTCAAAAAAGTAATAGTAGTTGGCGTAGATAAAATGAGTGCCATTGTCGATTACACCGACAGGGCTACATGTATAATTTTTGGTGATGGCGCTGGCGCTGTTTTACTAGAAGCTACAAATGATGAAAGTATTGGTATCAAGGATAGTATTTTAAAAAGTGATGGTAGCGGTAGACATTATTTACACATGAAAGCAGGCGGATCATTAAAGCCAGCTTCAGTAGAAACGGTATTAAACAAAGAACATTTTGCATACCAAGAAGGTCAAGCTGTATTTAAGTTTGCGGTAAAAGGCATGGCCGATGTGAGTGCCGAATTATTAGAGCGCAATGGGCTTACCGGCGATGATATTGCATGGCTCGTTCCACACCAAGCAAACCTGCGCATTATTGATGCAACCGCAAACCGTATGGGTCTCGATAAAGAAAAAGTGATGATCAATATCCAAAAATATGGCAACACCACTGCTGCCACATTACCACTTTGTTTATGGGACTGGGAATCACAATTAAAAAAAGGCGACAACATTGTGCTTGCTGCTTTTGGCGGTGGTTTTACATGGGGCGCAACACTTTTAACCTGGGGTTACGATTCAAAATAATCTAGTATGAAAAACAAAGTTCCTTTAACCGGTATTAGCTCTGTTGCTATGCACGCAGCAGGACACAACAATGCCGAAGACGCACACTTAACACCTATTTTTGCGAGCTCAACCTTTACTTTTGATACCGCAGAAGAAGGCATGAAACGCTTTGCTGGCAGGGATAAAACAAGGGTGTACAGCCGTTGGGGCAATCCAACTTTTACTGCTGCAGAAAAAACAATTGAAGCCTTAGAAGCTTTTGGATTACAAGATAAAAATGGAGCACCGCTTGAATTACGTGCCCTTTTACATTCGAGCGGACAGGCAGCCATGACAACGCTTTTTATGAGCGAATTAAAAGCGGGTGACGCTGTGCTTTCTCATTACTCTTTATACGGTGGCACACACGAACTACTTCATAAAGTAGTAGCCGCTATGGGTGTAACAGTTATCATTGTTGACATGCGCGATATGGTAGCTGTAGAAAATACACTTGCTAGCAATAACCATATTAAACTAGTACATATCGAAACACCCGCCAATCCTACCATTCAGTGCGTAGACATTGAAGCGGTTACGATCGTTGCAAAAAAATACAACGCTTTAGTAAGTGTAGATAATACATTTGCAAGCCCCTATTTACAACAACCTTTTAAATATGGTGTAGATTATGTTTTTCATTCTACCACTAAATTTTTAAATGGGCATGGCTCTGCCATTGGCGGCGTGCTTCTTGGAAGTGATCTAGAAAAAATGAATACCGTTGTTTGGAAATGGCATGTACTACTTGGCGGAAACACCAATCCATTTGATGCTTTTTTATTAGGACAAGGCATGAAAACCTTGGAACTCCGCATGGACAGGCATTGCAGCAATGCGCAAATCATTGCAACATTTTTAGAAAAACATCCGGCTATTTTAAAAGTAAATTATACAGGCCTTACATCTCATCCAGATTACGCAGTTGCCAAAAAGCAAATGAAACATCCAGGTGCTGTAATGAGTTTTGAATTAAAAGGCGGAATCGAAGCAGGTAAAAAATTTATTGATGCTTTACAAGTTTGTGTCCGCGCTATTTCACTTGGTACAGTAGACACGCTTGTGTCACACCCAGCCAGCATGAGTCATTATGGTGTAAGCCCCGAGGAAAGAGCCAAGTATGGCATCACAGATGGTCTTATAAGAATGAGTGTAGGTATAGAAAATATTGAAGACTTAATCGCCGATTTAACACAAGCCCTAGGCTAATATATTTTAAGTAAAGTCAAATGCAAACAATAATAAGGCGCGCTACTATTAACGATTGTCCAAGTATGCTTGGTCTTATTCAAGAACTAGCAGATTACGAAAAAGCACCTGACGAAGTAACCGTTACACTATCTCATTTTGAACAAAGTGGATTTGGTGAAAACCCGGTCTGGTGGGCCTTTGTAGCAGAAGTTGACAACGTTATTGTAGGTTTTGCATTATACTATATTAGATATAGCACCTGGAAAGGACAATGCCTCTACCTCGAAGATTTTATTGTAACAGAAAAAATGCGCGGCAACGGGATTGGTAAATTACTTTTTGACCAAATCGTACAAGAAACAAAAGACAAAGGCTTTTCTAGAATGGTATGGCAAGTACTTGAATGGAATGAACCTGCCATTAATTTTTATAAAAAATACAAAGCAACCCTAGATCCTGAGTGGATCAATGGCATATTAGATGTGTAAGTGTTAATTAACTTAATCCGTTCACAACCGCTTCTTTGTATACCTTTTGCACTAACCCTTGCAACACTTTACCCGGGCCTACTTCTGTAAAATGCGTAGCACCATCTGCAACCATTTGCTCTACAGTTTGTGTCCACTTTACAGCACCCGTTAATTGATTGATTAAATTTTGTTTGATAGCCGCAGGGTCTATAACTGCAGCAGCTACTACGTTTTGGTATACAGGACAAGTTGGATTTGCAAAGTTTGTTGCTTCAATGGCCGCTGCTAATTCTTCACGAGCAGGCGCCATTAACGGACTATGAAATGCTCCACCTACTGGAAGCACGAGTGCACGTTTAGCGCCAGCTGCTTTCATGCGTTCACATGCGATTTCAATACCTTTTACAGATCCACTAATGACTAGTTGACCAGGGCAATTATAATTTGCTGCCACCACTACTTCATTTGTTTCAGCCATCACTTCTGCACAAATAGCAGCAACGGTATCATCTGCAAGTGCTAACACAGCAGCCATTGTTGAAGGCACTAATTCGCAGGCTTTTTGCATTGCAGCCGCTCTAATACGCACTAGTTTTAATGCATCTTCAAATGCTAAAACACCATTTGCTACCAGTGCCGAAAATTCTCCCAACGAATGCCCAGCAACCATATCTGGCGTGCCATGCTCGGTGGTTTTATAGGCAATAACAGAATGTAAAAAAACAGCAGGCTGCGTTACATTTGTTTGCTTTAGGGCTTCATCGGTACCATTAAACATTACTTCACTAATATCAAAGCCTACAATAGTATTGGCCCTATCAAATAATTCTTTAGCAACAGCATTTGATTCGTACAAAGACTTTCCCATTCCTACAAATTGAGAACCTTGTCCCGGAAATACATACGCGTGCTTGCTCATATTTGATTATTTAGAAGTCAAAGTAAATAAAAAACCTCGACACTTTTGATGTCGAGGTTTAAAAAAATTACCCTGTACTTAAAACTGTGTATTCAAACCCAAATAACGTAAAAATTCTTCTTTTACTTTTTCGTCTTTAAACTTACCGCCATAAAATGCCGTAACAGTAGATGAGGTATCATCTTCTACACCCCTACTCGCTACACACAAATGTTTAGCATCTATTAATACTGCCACATCGTCTGTGCCTAAATCTTTTTGTAATTCTTTGGCAATTTGCATGGTTAAACGCTCTTGCACTTGCGGTCTTTTTGCAAAGTAATCTACGAGTCGGTTTAATTTACTTAAGCCAACAACTTTACCACTACTAATGTAGGCAATATGCGCTTTACCCATAATTGGCACAAAGTGATGCTCACAATTACTGTAAAATGAAATGTTTTTTTCTACGAGCATTTCATTGTACTTGTATTTGTTTTCAAAGAGTGCCATCTGTGGTTTATTCGCTGGATTTAAGCCATTGAAAATTTCTTTAACGTACATTTTTGCAACACGTTTTGGTGTACCCTTTAAACTATCGTCCGTTAAATCGAGACCAAGGATATCCATGATTTCTGCAAACTTTTCTTGTATGGCAGCAATTTTTTCATCTTCCGTTTTTTCAAAAGCACCTTCACGCATAGGCGTTTCTACAGAAGTGCTAATATGATTATCACCTACCGCGTCAATTTCTTCGTCGGTAATAATAATTTTGCCATCTTTAAGATGGATATTCGACAAAGTTTC
>JAGWVE010000065.1 GCA_018971025.1 Bacteroidota bacterium
ATTAGCGGGCAAACATGTAGTGGTAGAAAAATCTTTTACTGTAACCGTAGAGGAAGCGGAAGAACTTGCTGCACTTGCAGTACAGCAACAAAAACTTTTAACGGTGTATCAGAATAGACGTTTTGACGCCGACTTTTTGACCATTCAAAAACTCATTGCTGAAAATAAAATAGGGAACTTATTGGATGTTCAAATTTCTTACGAACGCTATAGAACAACACTTAGTCCTAAAGTACACAAAGAGCTTCCAACGCCTGGCGCTGGCGTTTTATTAGACCTTGGTCCACACCTTGTAGATCAGGCCATTCAACTTTCTGGTATGCCTGTATCTATTTTTGCAGATTTGCGCATCACAAGAAGTGTTTCGGTGGTAGATGATTATTTCACACTCATTTTATATTACCCTACGCACCGTATTTTACTTACGAGTGGTATGGTATTTATGCAGCAAGGCCCTGGCTATAAAATATATGGCACCAAAGGTTGCTTTATAAAAAACAGATCCGATGTGCAAGAAGATTTATTGTTAGCGGGGCACAAACCAGGCGGAGAAAACTGGGGCAAAGAAGATCCTAAAAATTATGGCACCCTCACTACGGATACGGATGGCGTAATTACAAGTATGGTTATAGAAAGTGAGCGTGGCGATTACGGAAAATATTATGAGGCCGTAGCAGCAGCTATTCTAGAAAATAAACCCGTACCCGTTACACCCCAAGAAGGCATTAATATCATGAAAGTGCTAGTGGCTGCTAAAAAAAGCCACGAAACAAAACAAGTGGTTCACTTATAAATACGTTAATGGCGCACCCATATATTACTCAAATAAAAAAAGAATTTGCTGCCTGCGCCAATGCTGCAAAAGCAGCAGGCGCAAAAGCATACTTACTACACCAGTTTGAATTTTATGGGATTCAAACACCGGAGCGCCGAAAAATTTGCAAAAATTTTTACAAAACTAATCCAGTAACAAGCCACGCCACCCTTGTTACCATTATAAAAGAAGCGTTTGCTGCTCCCGAGCGTGAACTCCATTATTTTGCTATTGAACTACTTGCGTATCACCACAAATTGTGGACCCCTAAAACTATTACCCTTATTGAATGGATGCTTACCCATAAAAGTTGGTGGGACAGTGTAGACTCCACCAATTCAAATGTGATAGGAAAATATTTTATCCAATTTCCCGAGCTGTTAGAAAGCACCACCAACAAGTGGAATCAATCAAACAATTTTTGGTTGCAGCGGATGAGTATTTTATTTCAATTGCAGTACAAAGAAAAAACCAACACACAGTTATTAGAAAAATACATTGTTAACTGTTTAGGCTCTAACGAGTTTTTTATCAATAAAGCCATTGGCTGGGCGCTGCGCGCCTATGCCTATACCCATAAAAAATGGGTGATCCGTTTTGTAAAGGACCACCCACAATTATCTAATTTATCTAAGCGCGAAGCGCTTAAACATATATAGTTTACATTTTTTTAGCGTCTTCGATAAATTTAGCCAATCCAATATCTGTTAAAGGATGTTTTAACAATCCTAAAATAGAATCAAGTGGACAGGTACACACATCAGCACCAGCTTCGGCAGCCTTTACAATGTGTAGGGCATTTCTGATAGATGCAGCTAATATTTCGGTTTTAAAACCTTGGATATCATAAATGTGACGGATTTGACCAATCAGTTCCATTCCATCCCAAGAGCTATCATCAATTCTTCCAATAAATGGCGATACATAAGTAGCACCTGCTTTAGCAGCCAAGATGGCCTGACCTGCACTAAATACAAGGGTACAGTTGGTTCTGATACCATTATCGGTAAACCATTTAATGGCTTTAATACCATCTTTAATAAGTGGCACTTTCACCACAATATTTGGATGTATCGCTGCTAGTTTTTTACCTTCTTCCACCATGGTAGCAAAATCGGTAGAAAGCACTTCAGCACTTACATCACCATCTGCCATTTCGCAAATAGTTTTGTAGTGATTAGCGATTGCTTCTTCACCTTTTACACCTTCTTTAGCCATTAACGTTGGGTTGGTTGTAACACCATCCAAAATGCCTAAATCGTAGGCTTCTTTAATTTGAGCGAGGTTGCCCGTGTCAATAAAAAACTTCATGGTTTTTCTGTTAAAAGTAAATTCCCCGAAATAGACGGGGAATAAAAAAAATGGCAGGCTACTCACATCGCACCGCTCAACCGCTTATCCTTGCTGTATTCCTACCCTGGGGAGGTTCTGCAGGAGCTGGTCGTGTAAGACCTGCCGGTGCAAAAGTAAGGTTTGCCCTCAATTCTCCCTAATTTTTAAAGGATTAAATATGTCGGAATTAACGCGTCCGAAGCTGATTTCGTGAATTCACCTTGGTAAAACCTATTAACTCGTCGTGACGGCCACTCAAAGACCTGTAATAGTAGAAAACGGTATACTCATTTTCGGCCTCCCAGTAATTTCCTTCGGTAGGCTCAAAAGAAGCTGTGGTATAGGGGGCGTTTATATTTTTAGTCATGTACGTATAACTATAATAGCCCTGTTTTAAAAGGAGTGTTTTGGTATAAGCCCCAACTGTAGGATCAAAATCCATTTTGGCAGTATCCCCAAGTATATTTCCAGTAAGCTGTCCTACAATAAAAACTTCTTTACCCGGTAATGCTTGCAATTTAGCAGGCACATAGGTAAAATTGACATTGGCATAATCTCCTTGCCACCATGGATTTATAAGTTCAGTACTCGAAATGGAGGTCCAACCATTGGTATCCATAAAATACAAATAGCGCGCATCATTTCTAGTAAAATCTGGCTTTACAATAATGGTTAATGGATTTGTACTTCGGTCGGTTCTCACAACACGGTCCGATTCAAATCTAAAACTGCGCACATCTACCCAGCGATATTCTTTTCCGGCTTCAAAAACCTGATGTGCATCTTCGGTAGAATATTCAAAATTATTGCCTCTAATAAAAGTTGGCTGTGTAATAAAACCAGCTCCTGTGTATTTATTGTTTTGTAAAATGAGCAGCTTGGTTTGTTTGCCCGGACTCAAAATATTTAATTCTTTAGTGCCCACATTTACCTGTACTTTTTGATGTGTGCGCATAATATCAGAACCATAAGGCTGTGTGATACCAGCACCTACAGTCACTTTTTCATCAAGCACATACAACCTTTTTGTAAAAGCAAGTTTGGAGGTATCGCCATCTAAAAAAACTTTTACAATATAATTACCACTTTTTGTGGGCACGCAATTTTTTTCTGGGAGTAGCACTTGATAATGCACATACTTTGTTTGAGCAACGCTAGACATGCGGTACATGCTAATTCTATTTTGCGGAAAGCCACTGATATAATCAAATGGATTTAACTGTGCCAAAGTCCAATCTGCGTTACAGAGTTGATACGTGTAATAATAATTTTTAGGTATGCCAGATAGATCATCAAAATGCAGCTCTACCAAATCTGAAGATTGCAAATGAAGGAGTGGAATAGACTGCTGGTCGTTTTGTTGAAAAAGAAGGGGTGTTTTAATAGTTGACATATAAATATGATCAGGTAAGCGCTGCGCAGTAGCAGCAGTTACGCCAACAAAAAGCAAAAGAATGTAGTTAAACCAATATTTATGGGTCCCCGTCATGCTTACAAAAATACAATTCGTATTTTTACCAAAACAACCTTTTTGGGCCTATCCTACCATATTGCTAAACGTATTGCTTTTAACAAGCAGCAAAGCTTTTCCAGATTCATCATCAGGCTATCTGTGGCGGCTACTGCTGTAAGCATTATAGCCATGATCATCACCTTAGCGTTTGTAAATGGTTTTCAAGAAAAAGTAGCGCAAAAAGTATTTGGCTTTTGGGGACATATTAGGGTGCAAAAGTATGAGTCGGGTAAATCATTGATTGCTGAAGAACTACCCCTTATTAAAAATAAAGAGGTTGAAGGAATTATAACGGCTACCCCTGGTGTTGTCTCTTATCAAAGTTTTGCCACAAAGTCTGCGGTATTAGAATCCAATAACGAAATTGAAGGCGTATTAATTAAAGGTATTGAGCATGGTGAAAATCACCAAGCACTCAAGCAATACTTAGTGGCTGGTAAATGGATTGATTTTAATGACAGCACTTATAGCAAAGAAGTATTGGTATCAGACGCTGTAGCAAAACAGTTACAAATAAAAATAAATGACACCATAAAAGTTCATTTTGTTGCTACCAACACAGATGCGCAAAAAACCTACCGCAAATTAGTAGTTGTTGGATTTTACCATACTGGCATAGAGGAGTATGATAAATTATTTATGATTGCGGATATCAATTTAATCAGGCGTATTAATAATTGGGACAACAATCAAATTGGTGGCTACGAAGTTTTTATTGATCAACATCAAAATATTGATGCGGTTAGCGGCAATCTATCCAATAAATTACCCAGTGAATGGATGAGTAAAAGCATCAAAGAAATTTATCCAAATATTTTTGATTGGCTAGATATTCAAGACGTAAACCGAAATGTGGTGTTTATTGTAATGGGTATCGTAGCGCTTATTAATTTAATTACCTGCCTACTTATTTTAATGCTAGAGCGCACCAATATGATTGGACTTTTAAAATCGATGGGGGCAACCAACTGGACCATCCAAAAAATATTTATTGTATATGCTTCTTTTATAACCCTTGCTGGCGTTGGATTGGGCCTACTAATAGGCGTGGGCATTTGTGTATTTCAACAAGCTACTGGCTTTATTACACTCGACGAAGCGTCTTATTATATTACAGTAGCGCCTATTAAAATTATTTGGTGGCAAGTAGCGGCCGTTTGCGCTGGAACAAGCCTGGTATGTTTTATTTCGCTTTTTTTACCTACCCTGCTAATACCAAAAATTAGTCCAGTAAAAGCCATCGAGTTTACATAAACACAGAGCTGCAAACGCGCAAAAAAAAATAATAATTAGCGTGTTAATTGCGCTACAATAATGCCGGTTGCTACACCTGCATTTAAAGATTCTGCACCACCAATTTTAGGAATGGTTACCGGATGCGTAATAAAATCAATACAATTTTCTCTAATCCCTTTTGCTTCACTACCAATTACAAGTATTCCTTGTTTAGGAAGTTTTGTTGTAAATATATTTTCGCCTTCTAATAAAGCCCCATAAACAGGTAGTTGTAATGTGGGTAACCAATCTGCTATATTTTTATATGCCACCGATACGCGCATGAAACTACCCATGGTGGCCTGTATTACTTTTGGATTGTACACATCTACCGTGTCTTCACTTGCTACAATTTGCTGCACACCAAACCAATCGGCAATTCTAATAATCGTACCTAAATTTCCAGGATCTTGAATGCCATCCAATACAATGGTTAATTTTCCAGTAAGGTTTATAGCATCTGTTTTACTAGGCATTTTTGCAACTGCCACCACCTGATTGGGTGTTTGCAGCAAACTCATTTTTTCAAGTTCAAACGCCTCTACGCGGTTTACCTCTATACTAGTATCCGGCGCATCCCAACTATCAAGTGCATAGATGGCTCTAATCGGATAGCCAGCAGCAATCATTTCACCCACCAACTTTACGCCTTCAGCTATAAAACAACCGGTTTCAAGTCTAACTTTTTTGTCGGACAAAGATTGGATATATTTGAGCTCAGACTTGGATACCATAGTTTTGCGTTTAATAAGAGTTATGCGTTTAGTAAGCAATTATAACAAATCAGCCAGCACCATCATCACTATTTTAATGATAGTTATGTTAAGTGCCTGTTCTGAACAACGCCGAACCACTGTTGTCAACTACCCTATCAATAAGGCTTTTGTTTACAACAATAAGATCGAGATTTCTGGAACAGGCTCCAAAGATGAGAAAAAACAATTAACTACCGAACTAGATAATTATTGGGACGATAGCATTCGAATCAAAAGAATGCAAAAATTTGGCTTTTTCTATAAAATAAAACAGCCTGCCGTATATAACCCCATCAATGTTCAGCGCTCTATTAGTTTTATGAATGCCTATTTGCAAACAAAGGGTTTTTATAGAGCTTCTTTTGCCGACTCCGTTAGAGTAGATACCGTTGGTGACCAACTTCAAACAAATATTATACTACATATAGAAACAGGCAGCAAAACCCTAATCAATAATGTAGCATACGCCATTGCAGACTCAACCCTACAACAGCTCACCAACCAGCACCGCAAACAAAGCTTATTGGTTACTGGCAATACTTATACCAAAGAAAGTATCAGTCAAGATTTAGACCGCTTAACAAGCCTCTACAGAAACAATGGTTACTTTGGTTTTAACAAAGAAAACTTAGTAGCAGAAGTTGATACTACAGATACCAAACTATTAGAACTTGTTACCAATCCGTTTTTACAAATTGCTAGAATTGACAGCATCGAAGCCAAACAAAAAAGAAGTGCCAATTGGGACATTGTTGTAAAAAATAAAAAAGTTCTAGACAGTATTCAAACAACACCGTTTACCATAAGGTCGGTACATTATTATCCAGAAGTAAGTATTTACGAATCGCCAGATACTTTAATGGGAAATAAATTTTTACAAAATAGTGTTACCAATAAAATTTCGTTTCACAATAAAGTAGGAAAATTTAGCAGCAAACCTTTACTGCAACACAATTATTTAATGCCTGGAACCCTTTACAATGAAGGGCTTTACTATAAAACACTGAACACACTTGGGCAAATTGGTGCATGGCAACAAGTTGACGCCAATATTGTACGCGCTGGAAAAGACAGCCTCGATATTCATGTATTTTTAGTGCCTGCCACCAAGCAAAGCGCCTCCATAGATTTAGAAGGAAGTCGCAACTCGGCAGATATTGTAACGGGCAACACGCTCGGTATTTCTACCAATTTAAATTACACCAATCGCAATGTTTGGAAGCAAGCCATACAATCGGTAACCAGTTTTAGAACGGGTGTAGAATTAAATTTAATTGGCGCAACCAATAATAATGTGGTACAAACATTTTTAATGAATGCTGGGCATACCTATTCGATACCACATATTATACAGCCATTTAAAAATTGGAAAAAAGTAAAATTATTAGACAACCAACGTACCCTCGTGTCTTTAAACGGTTCCTATGTGGATAGAAAAGATTATTACCAATTAAAATCGTTGGTGTCGAGTATTGGTTACGAGTGGCACCAACAAAAAAAGAACGGCGATAATATCTGGCTTTACAAACCGCTTAATCTAGAACTATACAGTATTAATAGATTAGCAGGCCTCGACACGCTTATTAAAAACAATCCTTTTTTACAAGCCTCTTTTAACGAAGGAAATATATTTAGCCAAAGTTTTTCTTTTATTAGAACGGTTAACAGCACAAAGCATGCGAACAGAAGTCACTTTTTTAGAGTCAGTGCCGAAGAAGCAGGTGGCATATTAGCATTTCTGCCAAGCATTAAAAACAATGTGTACCGCTATATTAAAACCGAAACAGAATACCGTCAATTAAACCGTTTTAATAAATCAGCACTTGCGTTTAGAGCCTTTGCTGGCTTTGGTTACAATTATGGTTCTGATCCTATCATTGGCAAGAGCTTACCGTTTTTTAAACAATTTATTGCTGGTGGACCATATAGCATGCGCGCCTGGGGATTAAGACAATTGGGCCTTGGAAGCTCGGTATTTAGTGATACGGTAAACTCGACATACAGAGACCGTTTTGGTGATATGCAACTCGAAACAAATATTGAATACAGGTTTACCGTAGCCGATTTTGAATCCGTAAAAATTGGTGGCGCTGTTTTTGCAGATATTGGAAATATTTGGAACGTCAAAAAAAATGCGACAGAACCTGATGCACAGTTTACCTTAAAAAATTTTGGTAAAGACCTCGCCGTTGGCATTGGTACCGGTTTAAGATTTGACTTCTCTTATTTTTTATTACGCTTTGACTTAGCTTACCGTGTAAAAGATCCAGCCCGTCAACAAAACAATGGATGGATGAGCTTCAATAATTTTGCTATTACCGAAACGCGCGCCTCAGGATTAAAAGTAAATAACCTGGCTTTACAATTCGGTATTGGTCTCCCCTTTTAGTGTAGCAATATGCTTTTCAAAAGCAGTAATTTGCATAGCATCGTCTACTGTAAAAGAGCCAATCTTTGTTCTTCTCAAACTACTTAAATACCCACCTACACCAAGGGCTGCACCAAAATCATTGGCCAAACTTCTTATATAAGTTCCCGTACTACAGCGTACTCGAAAATGCACAACGGGTAATTCAATATTTGTAATTTCAAATTCGTAAATCGTAACGGGTCTTGGATCTATTTCTACGACCTCCCCACTCCGAGCTGCATAATACAATCGCTGTCCGTCTTTTTTAATGGCAGAGTGCATGGGTGGCATTTGCATGATAGCTCCGGTAAAAGCAGCCGTGGCATCCAACACTTTTTGTTCGGTAATATTTTCTAAAGAAATTGCATTGGTTGGCTCACTTTCTAAATCAAAAGTAGGCGTTGTAGCACCCAGTGTAATAGTACCGGTGTACTCTTTTTCCATGCCCATATAATCATTGATTTGCTTGGTAAATTTTCCCGTGCAAACAATAAGAAGTCCTGTAGCTAAGGGATCTAGGGTACCGGCATGACCCACTTTTGCAATGCGCGTTTGGTAACGCACTTTTTTAATGATATCAAAAGATGTCCATTTAAGTGGCTTATCAAATAATATCACCTGCCCATCTAAGTAGGGCTGCATGGAAGGATGGTACTCTTTTTGCTTCTTCATAGATTAATAAGCCCTCGCAAATAAAACGCGCTGTGTAGAAGGGTTACCCGATAAAATACAAGTGCCCGCTTCCTGCTTATTATCTAAAGGAATACATCTAATGGTAGCCTTGGTTTGTTCTTTAATTTTTTCTTCAGTTTCTGGTGTACCGTCCCAATGTGCACTAATAAATCCTGTTTTGGTATCTAGTAATTGAACAAAC
Source organism: Bacteroidota bacterium (assembly GCA_018971025.1). Taxonomy (GTDB): domain Bacteria; phylum Bacteroidota; class Bacteroidia; order Chitinophagales; family Chitinophagaceae; genus Sediminibacterium. The sequence continues at coordinate 8,974 of JAGWVE010000065.1, forward strand.
TCTTCCCAGGTATTAGCCTCAGTGATATGATCATCTCTAAATGCCTTGGCTCTATTAAAAATATTTTGCTGGATTTCATCGAGTAAATTTTTAACATGAAGTCCAATACCATCTATCGAAGCATTTGCTTTTTCTTTGGTGTCACGTCTAGCAACTTCTACTATGTTTTGTTCTAGATCTCTTGCACCAATCGCAATTCTTACTGGCACACCTTTCATTTCATGCTCTGCAAATTTCCATCCGGGTCTTGCATTATCACTATCATCATATTTAACAGAAACACCCAGTGCTTTTAATTCGGCCATCATCACATTCACTTTTGCATCGATCGCAGCTTTTTGTTCTTCCCCTTTAAAAATAGGAACAATCACTACTTGCAAAGGTGCAATTTTTGGAGGCAGTACAAGACCTTGATCATCACTATGCGCCATTACGAGTGCACCAATTAAACGGGTACTCACACCCCAACTGGTTGCCCAAACGTATTCGAGGTTATTGTTTTTATCAGAGAATTTAACGTCAAATGCCTTTGCAAAATTTTGGCCTAAAAAGTGTGAGGTACCTGCCTGTAACGCCTTACCATCCTGCATCATAGCCTCAATGCAATACGTATCTTCTGCGCC
>JAGWVE010000066.1 GCA_018971025.1 Bacteroidota bacterium
TAGCCAGCTACTCTTTCTTTTGTGATAGACAAATATTCGGATCCAGCAACCATGGCAATATTTTTGTGGCCATTTTTAATGAGCTCGGTGGTTGCATCGTAAGCCCCTTTATAATTATCTACACTTACTTTATGGGTATCTAATTCGTCAACAATTCTATCAAAAAATACAATTGGAAAACCGCGTTTGTGCAAATCCATTAGGTGGTCAAAATTTTCTGTTTCTGAAGAAACGGAAATGAGTAATCCGTCAATAGACCTGGAAGCCAAATATTGTAAGTTCAAAATTTCTCTTTCGTAGGATTCATGGCTTTGGGTAATAATCACATTGTAGCCTTTATCATACGCGATGGATTCAATTCCATTAATGGCTTGTGAGAAAAAGCTATTGGCAATTTCACAAACAATGATTCCAATCGATTGGCTTCTTTTTTCCTTTAAACTAAGCGCAATGGGGTTGGGCCTGTAATTGATTTCTTGGGCATATTCTATCACAATTTTCTTGGTTTCAGGGCTAATTTCATAACTATCCCTTAATGCCCGTGAAACGGTAGACGTGGAAAGCCCCAGGGCTTTGGCTATGTCTTTGATGGTTACCGCTTCGTACTTCATAAAAAATCAAAAAAAGTGACTCAAAATTGTCTTAAACCATAAAAGTACAATAATTCTTAAAGACTTAAAAAGTAGGCCTAAAAACCGGGAACGATTGCATAAATAAAGTGCCAAAATATGGCTACATTTTGTCATTATTTGAGTAGTCTTGAGCTACGAGAAACGCTTCAAAATCAACGCATATGAAAAGAATAGTATACATATTTGCAGCCTGTATTTTATTTGGTTTTATAGCACCTGAAAAAAAGGTTGTTTTTTTCATGATTGGTGATTCCACCATGGCTGATAAGCCGCTACTAAATAATCCAGAAAGAGGATGGGGTCAGTTGTTTCCTCAATATTTTTCTGATAAGGTGGAAATTAAAAATCTCGCAGTGAATGGAAGAAGTACAAAAAGTTTTATCAAAGAAGGCAGGTGGGATACGGTTATGAAATACATGAAACCAGGTGATTATGTATTTATTCAATTTGGCCACAACGATTCAAAACTTGATGATTCTACTAGATCGGCACCTGCACAAACATTGTACAAACAAAATTTAATCAAGTTTATTGTTGAAACTACAGCTAAAGGCGGCAATCCTATTTTAGTTACACCGGTGATGCGTCGTAAATTTGATGCAGCTGGAAATTTTGTGGATCAGCACGGCGACTATCCTAACGTCGTTAAATTTTTAGCAGACTCTATGCGTGTTCCTCTAATAGACTTACATGCGTCTAGTAAAAAAATGATTGAAAATGAAGGTGTAGAAGGGTCTAAAAAAATGTTTTTATGGATCGATTCCAATCATTTTAAAGTGATGCCTGTTGGTAAAAAAGACGATACTCATTTTTCTGAATATGGAGCAGCAAAAGTTGCATCCTTGGTTTGTGCCGAAATAGTTGCCAAACATTTTGACATCGAAAAATATTTACTTCGCTCTGCACACAAAGAAAAGTATGCTTTTGAGTTACCAAAAGTGTATGAGCCACATTTTAAAAAGGATACTTTTAATATCGTTTCTTTTGGCGCTGTAAAAGATGGTATTACGCTAAATACGAATGCTATTAATAATGCCATCATAGCTGCCAATAAGGCGGGCGGCGGCATTGTTCATATTCCTGCTGGCCTTTGGTTAACGGGCCCTATTGTGCTTTTGAATAATGTAGAAATCAATACAGCTAGAGGCGCATTGATTATTTTTACAAAAGACAGAACACAGTATCCTTTAAAAGCAGCTTCTTTTGAAGGAGTTGAGGCAGCAAGATGTCAATCTCCTATTTCTGCCACTGATGCTGTAAATATTGCGATAACAGGTCAAGGTATTTTTAATGGGGGTGGCGAGGCTTGGCGTCCATTAAAGAAAGGAAAAGTTACAGATACAGAGTGGAAGCGATTAATAAACACTGGCGGTGTTTTGTCAGAAGATAAATCTAATTGGTATCCTTCTGCAGGTGCGCTGCAAGGATCACTTACCAATAATATTGGAAAATTAGTGAAGGGCGCTACCCTTCAAGACTTTGAACCTATTAGAGATTTCTTAAGACCCAACATGATTAGGCTCACTAATTGTTCAAATATTTTACTGGAAGGTATTACGTTTGAAAATTCTCCAGCATGGACCATGCACCTGCTCATGAGTAAACATATTACCATTAAAAAAGTAACCGTTAAAAATCCTTGGTACGGACAAAATACAGATGCATTAGATTTAGAGTCTTGTTCAAATGCGCTAGTGGATGGCTGTAATTTTGATACGGGCGATGACGGTATTTGTATTAAATCAGGTAGAGATGAAGAAGGTCGAAAAAGAGGTATGCCAACAAAAGATGTGGTGGTTGTAAATACCACAGTATACCATGCGCACGGCGGGTTTGTGATAGGAAGTGAAATGAGTGGTGGTTCTAATAATATTTTTGTTTCAAATTGTACGTTTATTGGAACAGACATCGGACTCCGATTTAAAACAACAAGAGGAAGAGGTGGTGTGGTAGAAAATATTTATGCATCTAATATTGCGATGCGTGATATTGTAGGTGAAGCAGTTTTGTTTGACATGTATTATGCAGCCAAAGATCCAGTGCCACTTGAAGGAGAAAAAAGAGAAATGCCCGTAATACAAACACTGCCTGTAACAGAAGCTACGCCTATTTTCAGAAACTTCTATTTTAATAACGTGTATTGCAATGGAGCAGAAAAAGCAGTTTTTGTAAGGGGTATTCCAGAAATGAATATTAGCAATATCGTTTTAAGCGATATGGTGTTTGCAACAAGCAAAGGTATAGAATGTACAGAGGGGGCCAATATTGAGTTTAATAATATCAAGCTTATTACGCAGCAGGCAAATCCTTTGGTGTACATACAAAACAGTAATAAAATTTCTTTTAATAATTTTTCTTTTGAACCCGGTGTGCCGCTTTTATTTAGTGTAAACGGCGACCGTAGTAACGGCATAGTAGTGAAATCAACAAATGCAAATGCTGCTGCTAAAAAAGATGAATTTTTATTTGGTGCAAAACCAAATAGTATTACGTATCAAAAATAAACTTGTTACCGCATGAAAAAGTTTTCAATATTCATTATTGTCTTATGTGTAAGTAGCCAATTGGTATTTGCACAAAGTAAATCTGTGGCCGAACAAGTAGCTGCCACAGCTATGGCTAAGCTTTGGAAAGATCCTATTGGTGCAGATACTGCAAAGCCAGGCAAATGGACCTACGATCAGGGCGTTGTGCTACTTGGCATTGAGCGTTTATGGATTAAAACAGCCAATCCAATTTATTTTTCATACCTCCAAAAGAGTATGGATTATTTTGTTACCGAAGCTGGTGATATAAAAACCTATAAGCAACAAGATTATAATATTGACAATGTGCTTTGTGGTAGGATCTTGCTTACGCTCTATAATGTTACCGGCCAAGCAAAATATTACAAAGCGGCAAGTCTTTTGCGTGAACAATTAAAATCACATCCCCGCACAAAGGAAGGTGGATTTTGGCACAAAAAAATATATCAAAATCAAATGTGGTTGGATGGACTTTATATGGGTCAGCCATTTTATACTGCTTATGCAAAACAATTTCATGAGCCAGAAGCATTTGATGATATTGCCAATCAGTTTGTTTGGATGGAAAAGCATGCAAGAGATGCTAGCACTGGACTTTTATACCATGGTTGGGATGAAAGTAAAGAGCAAAAATGGGCTAATCCTGTTACTGGATGTTCGCCACATTTTTGGGGCAGAGCCATGGGCTGGTATGAAATGGCGATTGTTGATGTGCTAGAAAATTTTCCTGTAACGCATCCTAAACATGATACCCTTGTTGCCATTTTAAGGCGAATGGCGGATGCTATCAAAAAAGTACAAGACCCGGCAACGGGCCTTTGGTATGATATATTAAACCTTCCTAAAGAAAAAGGCAACTACCTTGAATCATCTGCTAGTTCCATGTTTGTTTGCGCAACAGCCAAAGCCGTAAGACTTGGTTTATTGCCAGCTAGCTACTTAACAATTGCAAAAAAAGGCTATGATGGTATTTTAAAACAGTTTATCAAAACAGATGCAAATGGATACACCAATCTAGAAGGTACGGTAAGTGTGAGTGGTTTAGGTGGTAATCCTTATAGAGATGGCAGCTATGCTTATTACATGTCTGAAAAAGTAGTAGTGAATGACCCTAAGGGCGTAGGTGCATTTATTCAGGCCGCTCATGAAATGGAATTGCTTGCTATGCCAAAAACAGGCAAGGGGCAAGTTTTTTTATTGGATGATTATTACAATGCGGAAAAGAAAAAAGACATCAAAGGCGTTGAATACGCATATCATTACAAGTGGCCAGAAATGTATAACAATGGCTTTTCTTTTTTAGGTAATGTTATTACTTCTAACGGTTTACAAACAGCTACTTTATCTGAAGCACCTACCGGTAAAAATTTAAAAAATGCTGCCATTTATATGATTGTAGATGCCGATAATGTTGCGGATAATCCTACGCCAAATTATATGAATGAAAAAGATGCACAGGAAATTTACAAATGGGTAAAGGCGGGTGGCGTGCTTGTGCTATTTCACAATGATAAGCCCAATGCGGATTTCACTGCCATCAATAAGTTGTCTGATTTATTTGGCATTCATTTTAATGAAGATAGTTACAACAAAGTGGTGGGCTCAGATTATGTGGGTGGGCTTGTTGAGATTCCGGCCAATCATCCGGTTCTAAAAAACACTAAAAATATTTATCAAAAAGAGGTTTGCTCTATCACGGCAAAAGCGCCAGCTAAAGCTGTACTTAACAAAGGGGACCTGGTTGTTTTTGCCACTGCAAAAATTGGCAAAGGCACCGTTTTTGCTACCGGAGATCCTTGGCTTTACAACGAATACACCGATGGTCGAAAACTTCCATCGCTTTATCAAAACGCACAAGCAGCCGATGATTTAGTAAAATGGTTGATATCTCAAATTCCAGTAAAAAAATAAGGCATTGAAAAAAATAAATCTAAAATTTGTATTTGTTGTACTGCTAATCATTGTTTTTAGCGGTAAAAATGCTACGATTTTTGCTCAGGCCGCTACTAATAAAATAATTGTAGTAGATCAAAAAGGTGGTGGCGATTTCACGTCAATACAAGAAGCCATCAACAGTTTGCCTGACGCTGCATCTGCGCCACGCATTATTTTTATTAAGGCAGGTATTTATAAAGAGAAAGTTTTTTTAGAAAAAGATTTTGTTAGCTTGATTGGGGAAGATGTAAACAAAACCATACTTACCATTTCACTTGCTAGAGATATTTGGCGTTGTGAAAATGATGATGATTGGGGCGTTGCCACCATCAATTTAAAGTCTAACGATATTGTACTCGAAAATTTGACCATTACAAATACATATGGGTTTGAAAATCAGAATAATCCTGAGCCTGCCCATATAGATTGTCGCAAAGATTCATTGCATCCATTTAAAGAGGTAAGAAATAGTTCACATCAAATGGCGCTTCGTAGTTTTGCAACAACAAGGCTCGTAGCTAAAAACTGTATTTTTAGAGCCTATGGTGGAGACACGGTAAGCCCTTGGAACCCAGAAGCAGGCTTCTTTTATTTTAAGGATTGTATTATGGAAGGGGGCGTAGATTTTTATTGTCCTCGCGGTTGGGCATGGGCCGAAAATTGCACTTTTGTAGCGCACGGAACTACTGCTGCTATTTGGCACGATGGTTCTAAAAATGAAGATTCTAAAACAGTACTAGTTAATTGTAAGTTTACCGGTGATCCTGGTTTTAAGTTAGGACGTTATCATAGAGACGCGCAGTTTTATATTATCAATGGTTGGTTCGCTAAAGAGATGGCAGATGCGCCTATTTATTTGAATCCATCCAATCCTCAAAACGAAATCAAGTGGGGGCGTCGTGTTTATTTTTACAATGCAACAAAAGAAGGCGCTACATTTTCTTGGCTAGCTAATAATCTAGAAACAGCAAAGGGAAGTCCTAAGCCAGAAAGTATTACGTTGCAGTGGTTGTTTGGTGGCAAATGGATGCCAGATAGCGCAGCGTCAAAACTAGCTCTTTCAAAAGCTGGTGTAGCAGCAAAAATAAAAACCTTGCAACAAAGCACAGGTATAGATTCTATTGCAGAAAATATGCTCGTGTATCAGCGTGCTATTGGAGGTTGGCCCAAGGCGGTTAACGAAATTAAAGTAGATTACACCAAGCAGTTAACCGAAACAGAAAAAAAAGCAATTATTGCGGACTCGCTTCATATCGATCCAACCATCGATAATGGTGCTACTACAAAAGAAATTAAGTACTTGGTTACGGCGTACAAAAAAACAAAAAATAGCAAGTACCTAGCTGCTGCCGAAAAAGGGATTCGTTATTTATTAAAGGCGCAATATGCAACTGGGGGATGGCCTCAATATTTTCCAGACTTTTCTTCCTATCGTAGTCAAATTACTTACAATGACGATGCCATGGTTAACGTGTTAAACGTCTTGCAAGACATTGTAGAAGGTGCTAAAAATTTCGATGTTGTTGATCCGTCATTTATTCCAAAGGCCAAAGAAGCAGTAGCGCTTGGCATTGGATGTATACTAAGAACTCAAATAAAAGTAAATGGTGCACTTACTGCTTGGTGTGCTCAATACAACAGAAATACATTACAGCCAGAAATGGCTAGAAAATTTGAGTTGGCTTCTATAAGTGGACAAGAGTCTGTGGGTATTATTAGATTTTTAATGCGACAAAAAAATCCTTCGCCAGAAATAATTGCTGCTGTTAAAGCAGGCGTTAACTGGTTAGAGTTGGTAAAAATAAAAGGCTTTAAATATGTGGATATTGAAGCGCCAGATCAGCCCAAGGGTAAAGATAGAGTGGTAGCGCCTGATATAAATAGTACCATATGGGCTAGATTTTATGAAATAGAAAACAACCGTCCATTTTTTAGTGGCAGGGATAGTCAAAAAAAATATGACGTAAAAGAAATAGAATATGAACGACGAACCGGTTATGCTTGGTATGGAACTTGGCCAGCAACCCTTTTGCTTGTTGATTATCCAAAATGGTTACAAACGATAAATAAGAATAATTAGTTATGATATTGAACAAAAAAGTATACGCAGCTAGCACATCTGAAAATGTAGATGCATTATTTGCGCTTCCTGAAAAAGTTGTACAATTTGGTACCGGAGTTTTACTCAGGGGCCTCCCAGATTATTTTATTGATAAGGCAAATAAGCAAGGGTTGTTTAATGGTAGAATTGTGGTTGTAAAATCCACAGACCAAGGCGGTACAGATGCCTATGAGATCCAAGATGGTTTATATACAATTTTAGAAAAAGGAATTGAAAATGGTTCATCCATCGAGCGCACTACTATTAATGCTTCTATAAGCAGGGTTGTTTCTGCAAAATCAGCCTGGCAAGATGTTCTGGCTTGTGCTGCTAGTAAAGATATCCAAGTCGTTATTTCAAACACCACAGAAGTGGGGATTTCGCTTGTTGAATCCGATGCAACTGCTTTATTTCCTGAATCATTTCCGGGCAAGCTGTTACATTTTTTAATGGAACGTTACCGTGTTTTTGATGGTTCTCATGAATCTGGACTAGTGATTATTCCAACCGAGCTCATCAGTGATAATGGTGTTAAGCTAAAAGAAATTGTATTAAAATTAGCACAATTAAAAGGACTTGATTCGGCGTTTATACAATGGGTTAATACTGCCAATGATTTTTGCAGTTCATTAGTAGATTGTATTGTGCCAGGTAAATTACCTGCCGCAGAGAAAACAACATTTGAAAAAAAAGCAGGGTATTCAGATGAGCTTGCTATTATGTCTGAACCATACCGTTTGTGGGCTATTGAAACAGCCAATGAAAAAACGACTAGTATTTTATCTTTTGCTGCTGCAGACGCCCGTGTTATTTTAGCGCCAAGCATCAATAAATACAAGGAAATTAAATTAAGGCTTTTAAATGCAACACATTCTCTTTGTTGTGGTGTTGCGCATTTGAGTGGTTTTGTAACAGTAAGAGATGCATTAAAAGACAATACTTTTAGGTCTTTCATTTCATCTATGTTGCTAGAGGAGATTGTTCCACTCGTTGCAGATGGTGAAATATCTTTAGCGGAAGCAAACACTTTTGCACTGCAAGTAATTGATCGTTTTTCCAATCAGAGTATTGAGCATTTATGGTTAAATATTTCGGTACAATACACATCTAAAATGCAAATGCGCGTTGTCCCTTTAGTTGAAAAGTATGTAGCGCAAAATGGAAAAGCACCTAAGCTGATGTCATTTGGATTTGCTGCTTTTTTAGTTTTTATGAAATCAAAAGAAGTGGCACCTCAAAAATACATGGGTACTTATGCTGGAGTTGATTATGAAATTAAGGACGACAAAGCTGCAGACATGTCAAATGCATGGGCTTCAACAAGCAGTTTTGTTGCCAATTCGATTTTCGATAAACAAGTTTTTGACTATATCCATAAAATAAATGCGAGTTCTGTAGCAGAAACGCTTGCTTCTCTTGTAATAAAATAGACACAAAATGAAAGAAAATTACAAAGTGATAAAAGTACACCCTAGCGACAATGTAATTGTGGCACTTGAAGATATTCCTGCAGGGGCTACTGTGGTGTATGAAAATGAAACTTATAAAATAGTTGATGATGTTGCAGCTAAGCACAAATTTTATCAGTCAAATATGGTGGCTGGTGATTCGGTAACTATGTATGGAGTACTTGTAGGAAAAGTGCAAGAGGCAGTTACTTCAGGTATGCGTATGACCACCACTAATTTGCATCATGCTGCGGAGCCATATGCGTTTAGGCCTTATAATTATAGTTGGACACCTCCTAATGTAGATGCTTATAAAAACAAAACATTTTTGGGTTATCACCGTGCGGATGGCAGGGTAGGGACAGCCAATTATTGGTTATTTATTCCAACTGTATTTTGTGAAAATCGAAATTTAGATGTAATACGTGAAGCGCTTCATAACGAGCTTGGATATGCAGTAACACATAAGTATAAATCTTTCACAAAACAATTATTGTCTGCGTATGAAGCTGGGAGTTCTATTCATGATTTTTCTCCAGCTTCACTAGTAGCTGAATCTAAGGAAGGCCGTAAGTTTAAAAATATAGATGGCATTAAATTTTTAAACCATCAGGGAGGGTGTGGAGGAACCAGAGGTGACGCTGCTATATTAAGTAAACTTCTTGCTGCATATGCAGATCATCCCAATGTGGCAGGTATCACGGTATTAAGTTTGGGCTGTCAAAATTTGCAGCTACAAGATTTAGAGAATGATATTAAAGCACGCAATCCAAAATTTAATAAGCCACTTTATATTTTTGAACAGCAGCAATCT
>JAGWVE010000013.1 GCA_018971025.1 Bacteroidota bacterium
GGTCGTTCTACATGTTCTTATTTTTTACCTGATGGAAAACATATCATTTATGCATCTACGCATTTAGGTGCAGATTCTTGTCCGCCAACACCGGATAGAGCAAAATATGGTAACAAATACATTTGGCCACTCTATAATAGTTACGACATTTTTATGGCTGACATGTCAGGTAAAATTGTAAAACAAATTACACACGCAAAAGGATATGATGCAGAAGCAACACTTTCACCGGACGGTAAAAAAATGATTTATTGTTCTGATAAAAGTGGTGATTTAGAACTCTATGTAATGGATTTAAAATCGGGTAAAGAAATGCGTGTAACCAACGAGCTAGGATATGATGGTGGTGCATGGTTTAGCCCAGACGGTACAAAAATTGTTTGGCGTGCTAGTAGGCCAAAAACACCTGAAGCGATTAAAGAATACAAAGAATTACTTGCCGAAGGAATGGTGGCGCCTACCAATATGGAAGTGTTTGTGGCCAATGCCGATGGTTCTAATGCCAAACAAATTACAGCGCTTGGCCAGGCCAATTGGGCGCCTAATTTTACGCCCGATGGTAAGCATATTATTTTTTGTAGCAACCACGAATACAAAAGAGGCTTTCCATTTAATATGTACCTCATCGATTTAGAAGGGAAGGGGTTAGAAAAAATTAGTAGAGACAAAGGTTTTGACGCGTTCCCTATGTTTAGCCCTGATGGTAAAAAAATTATTTTCGCTTCTAACCGTAACAATGGTGGCACAAGAGATACCAACTTGTTTGTTGCAGAGTGGGTAGAATAAATCAAAACTGCTATATTAGCACCACAAAACAAACACTATGGCAACAGGACTTTTGCATTTGCATAATTTTTTACGTTGGGTTATTATTGTTCTTTTAGTTCTTTCTATTGTAAAAGCATATACTGGATGGCAGTCTAAAAAAGAGTTTGCAGCTGCAGATAAAAAAACCTGGCTCTTTACGATGATTGCCGGTCATATCACTTTGCTATTGGGTTTGTATCAAGTGTTATTTGGTCGCATTGGAATTTTTACAACAGAGGTTGCCGCTGGTACGTCTGTAATGAAAGATAAATTTTTACGTTTCTTTTGGGTAGAGCATCCAGTTACCATGATTGCTGCGATTGTTTTTTTAACACTTGCCCATGGTGTTGCTAAAAAGAATTTGGATAGCACTACCAAGTATAAAAAAGCGTTTTACTTTTTTGTCATTGCGCTGGTATTAATATTAGCGGGTGTGCCTTGGCCATTTAGAGGCATAGAAATTGCGCGTCCACTATTTCCGGGCATGTAATTTTAATGGCTTATACCCTTGTTCCGAGTTCTATAATTTGACAGTTTTTAATGTCGGTCCCGTCAATGTCTATTTTGATGAGGGTTCTCACTTTTTGCCAGCCTTGTTTTCCTGCGGCTCCTGGATTAATGTGTAAGCAAGCCATAGCTGGGTCATAAATTACTTTTAATATATGGCTATGACCACTTATAAATAACTTAGGTTTATAAGCTGCAATGAGGGGTTTTGTTACTTTATTGTAATTGGGAGGGTAGCCGCCTATATGAAATAGCATGACCCTAACGCCTTCTATCTCAAATTGAGCACACTCCTCAAATTCGGACCTAATATCTTGTCCATCAATGTTTCCGTAAACACCCCTAAGGGGCTTGATGGCGCGAAGCTTCTGGGCTACTTCATAACTGCCAAAATCGCCAGCATGCCATATTTCGTCGCAATCTGCAAAGTGAGTGGCTACTTTGGGGTCCAAATAGCTATGGGTATCTGAAATAAGGCCAATTCGTTTCATGGATGAGTGGTAAGCGTTGCAAACTACTCAATATTGGCATGTTTGAACCTAATTTTTATAATTATCGGGGCTTTAGTATATTCGTTTCTATATAGTAATCGAAAAATTAAATCATGAAAAAATTAGTACTCGCTTTATTTGTGTTTGCTTCATTTGTTGCAACCGCTCAAGAAGCAAAAGATTTTACCGTTAATGGTACCCTTCAAAATATTGCTTTACCTGTTAACAAGGTATTCTATTCATATAGAGCAGACGGCGTAACTGTTAGAGATAGTATTGTTGTTGCCGACGGAAAATATAGTTTCTCAGGAAAAATAGCGGAGCCTTTAATGGTTACCATTTTTGTTCGTTATAAAAATGATGCCGAAGGAAAGCCTATTAAAATGTTTCAACCGCGTGACTATACATCTGTGTTTGTAACACCAGGAACCATTCAAGTAAGTTCGGTAGATTCTTTTAGTAATATAAAAGTGAAAGGATCTAAGGCCCACGAAGCCTACCTTGCTTTAACAGAAAAAACAAAGCCGGTTAATGACAAAATGCAAGCGGCTAATAAAGAATATAGTGCTGCTTATAAAGCAAAAGATTCTGCTGCAATGAAAACCTTAGATGCCACTTTTGATGCATTGGATGCAGAGATGAAAGAAGTGTACAAAGCTTACTTAGCAAACAACAATAATTCTCCAATTGCGATGTACGCGCTAGGTCAGATGGCTGGTTGGGATATCAATCCAGAAGTTGTGGAGCCTATTTATAAAGGTTTGTCTGAAGCGGCCCGCGCCACCCCAAGTGGAAAGGCATTTGCTGGTAAAATCGAAACTGCTAAAAAAACATCGGTAGGCGCCATGGCTATGGACTTTACCCAAAACGACACGTTGGATGTGCCTGTTTCATTAGCAAGCTTTAAAGGTAAATATGTACTGATTGATTTTTGGGCGAGCTGGTGCGGTCCTTGCCGTCAAGAAAACCCAAATGTGGTAAAAGCCTTCCAAACATACAATGCTAAAGGTTTTACGGTGTTAGGTGTAAGCTTAGACCAACCGGGTGCTAAAGACAAATGGATGAAGGCGATTCATGACGACAAATTAACTTGGACGCATGTGTCTGATTTAAAGTATTGGGACAATCAAGTTGCCAAACAATATGGTATTCAAGCAATTCCGCAAAACTTCCTCGTTGACCCTGCTGGCAAGATCATTGCCAAGAATATTAGGGGCGAAGAGCTGGCTAACAAATTGGCTACCATTTTCAAATAACCAAAATAACAGTTGAAAATCAAGGAGTTACGTAATTTTTCACAAATTCTGTAAATTTTTCCCCGTTTTCTTCGTATTTCGGTTGCATTCTAATATCTTTGCAGCCCCAAAAATTGTATGTCTAAACAACCGTTGATCAAACAAGATGGAGTTATTCTAGAAGCACTGAGCAATGCTATGTTCAGAGTTAAGCTAGAAAATGGCCACGAAATATTGGCTACCATCTCAGGAAAAATGAGGATGCACTACATCAGAATTTTACCTGGCGACAAGGTCGGCGTTGAAATGAGTCCATACGATTTAAGTAGGGGTCGGATTATTTTTAGGTACAAATAACCGAACAAGATAAACCGAATAACAACCAGACTAAAACTAAAGAGATGAAAGTTAGAGCTTCAATCAAAAAGCGTAGTGCAGATTGCAAGATTGTTAAGCGCAAGGGTAAACTTTTTGTAATCAACAAAAAGAATCCTCGCTTTAAGCAACGTCAAGGATAAAATGAGTGGTGGCGCTGTTTTGCGCTTCATCATTTTTTTTGAATCAGTAACTACTAATAGTAAAATAAAATTTAAAAAAAGCATATGGCTCGTATTGCCGGTATTGACTTACCAAAAAACAAAAGAGGCGAAATTGGTCTGACCTATATTTTTGGTATTGGTCGTTCAACTGCACAGTATATCTTAACCAAAGCAGGTATTGACTTTAATAAAAAAGTAAATACTTGGAATGATGAAGAACAAACTGCAATTCGTAACATCATCAACAGTGAGTTCAAAGTAGAAGGTGCTTTACGTAGTGAAGTTTCTATGAGTATTAAGCGTTTGTTAGACATCGCTTGTTACCGTGGTCTTCGTCACAGAAAAGGTTTACCTGTTCGTGGTCAACGTACCAAAACAAACAGCCGTACCAGAAAGGGTAAGCGTAAGACAGTTGCCGGTAAGAAAAAGGCACCTAAAAAATAATTAATCTGGTAAGAGCGGTGAACCCACCGCTTTTGCCATTTTTAATATACAAACCCAAAAGCTGTCGGATCGCCGCCTAATTCTAGTAATTAGGATGCAGGAGAAGCGGTTGGTACCCAGGTTAATCTGGGGTTATTTTTTAAAGACTACCTCAAAAAACAAAAATGGCTAAACCACAAAAAGCGCAGAACAGTGCCAAAGCTGCTGCCAAAAAAAGAGTTGTAAAAGTAGATGCTGCTGGTGAAGTACGTATCTCTGCAACATTCAACAACATCATCATTAGTTTTACCAACAAAACTGGCCAAGTAATTAGCTGGAGCAGTGCTGGTAAAATGGGCTTCAAAGGTTCTAAAAAGAATACACCATATGCCGCTCAAATGGCTGCTGCTGATGCTGCGAAAGTAGCTTCTGACGCGGGTTTAAAGCGTGTAGATGTATTTGTTAAAGGACCAGGTTCTGGCCGTGAAGGTGCTATCCGTTCTATCGCACAATCAGGTATCGAAGTTACTTCTATCAAAGACGTAACACCAATGCCACACAATGGTTGTCGTCCTCCAAAACAAAGAAGAGTTTAATTATTTTATTATACAGGGTGTATCATTCATTTTAGATTTTTAACAATGATACATCGTCATTAAAAAATCACAAAAAAGGTCCGCAGCCTCATAAAAATTGCGTTAAAAAAAATGGCACGTTATACAGGTCCAAAAACAAAAATCTCCAGAATCTTTGGAGAGCCAATCTTAGGAAATGGCAAATGGTTGGGTAAAAACAGCAACCCTCCAGGTCAACACGGAGCAGCACGTAAGCGTAAGAGCTTAGGTGAATACGCTTTACAATTACGTGAAAAGCAAAAAGCTAAATATACCTATGGTGTATTAGAGCGCCAATTCCGTAAAACATTTGAAGAAGCAGCTCGCTTAAAAGGTGTTACCGGTGAAAACTTGATCAAATTATTAGAAGCTCGTTTAGATAACACAGTTTTCCGTATGGGTTTAACAGCTAGTCGTCCAGAAGCACGTCAGTTGGTTAACCACAAGCACGTAACTGTAAACGGCGAAATCATGAACGTTCCTTCTTACACATGTAAGCCAGGTGATGTGATTGGTTACCGTCCAAAAAGTGCTCATAATTCTGCATTAACTAGCAAGAGCCGTGGTAAAAATCCTAAGTTCGGTTGGTTAGATTGGAACGAAAATGAAAAGAAAGGAACTTTCATCACTTTCCCTGAAAGAGAGAATGTACCTGAAAACATTAAGGAGCAACTAATCGTAGAATTGTACTCTAAATAATACGTACTAAATCCAATTTCCGGTTTCAATATTGACCCGGACAAACTAATAAAAAACAAGTTTTAATATGGCCATATTAAGCTTTCAAAAACCAGACAAAATTGTTCTACAAAAAGCAACTGAGTTTGACGGACAATTTGAATTCCGTCCTTTAGAACCAGGCTTTGGTTTAACAATCGGTAATGCCTTACGTAGAGTATTACTTAGCTCACTGGAAGGATATGCAATTGTAGGTATCAAAATCGAAGGTGTAGACCACGAGTTTGCTACTATTAAAGGTATAACAGAAGATGTAACTGAAATCATATTAAACTTGAAGCAAGTGCGTTTCAAGAAAAATGTTGATCATGAAGTTGCAACAGAAAAAATCAATTTATCTATCAAAGGTCGTACCGAATTTAATGCAGGTATGATTGGTGAATTATCTCAACATTTTCAGGTGATGAATCCTGAGTTGAGCATTTGCACCATGGATACAACTTCTAAAATGGATATCGAATTAACGATTTCAAAAGGTCGTGGTTATATCCCTGCAGAAGAAAATAAAATTAAAGATGCTCCTTTTGGATACATCGCGATCGATTCTATTCACACGCCAATCAAAAACGTTAAATACGCTATTGAAAACTACCGTGTAGAACAAAGAACGGACTACGAAAAATTAATCTTAGACGTAGCCACAGATGGTACCATTCATCCTGAAGATGCTGTAAAGCAAGCTTCTCGTATTCTTATCCAACACCTTATGATCATTACGGATGAAAACATCACGTTTGATAATAAAGAAGATAAGAAAGAAGATGTAGTGGATGAGCATGTTTTACAATTACGTAAAGTGCTTAAAACACCACTAGAAGATTTAGATCTTTCTGTACGTGCATTTAACTGTTTAAAAGCAGCTAAAATCAATAGCTTAAGCGAACTTGTTCAATACGAGCAAGAAGACCTTATGAAATTCAGAAACTTTGGTCAAAAGTCATTGTCTGAAATTGAGCAAGTGTTAACTGAAAGAGGCCTAAGCTTTGGTATGGATTTAGGTAAATTAGGTTTAGATAATCTAGATAATTAATAAACGGGCTCAGCCCATTATTCACGCCTTACAATTCCTGACACGGTGTAAGGATTAAAAACAAAAGTCATGCGTCACGGAGACAAAATCAACAACCTAGGCCGTAAAAAAGCACATAGGGAAGCATTGTTAGCCAATTTGGCTAGCCAGTTAATTACGCACAAGCGTATCGTTACTACTTTAGCAAAAGCTAAAGCTTTAAGAACATACGTAGAGCCGTTAATTACAAAAACTAAAAAGAGCGATAACAAAGAAACAATCATGCACCAGCATAGAATTGTTTTCAGTTACTTACAAGACAAAGAAGCTGTAAAAGAACTATTTACTGTGGTAGGTCCTAAAGTAGCAGGTCGTCCGGGTGGTTATACGCGTATCCTTAAATTAGGCATCCGTCCTGGGGATAATGCAGAAAAAGCAATGATTGAATTAGTAGATTTCAATGAAATCTATGGTAATTCAGTGAATGCAGCAGCTGAGCCAGCTAAAAAAACACGTCGTAGCCGTGCAACCAGCAAAAAAGCTGAAGTTGCTGAAGCAGAAGTGGTAGCTGAAACACCAGCCGCTGAACCAACCGCAGATTCTTCATCTGATAATGCAGCTGAATAATTTGTAAAGGTATTATTACATAAAAGGCAAGGCTTTAGTCTTGCCTTTTTTTATGTGTAAAAAAAAATAAGGAGATACAAGAGAATTAAACTTTTTTTGTACCATCAAACAAATCGAAAACTAGTATTTCAATGACGCATCAAGCCAAAAAGCCCGCAATTCTTATTCTCGCAGACGGACACGTATTTCATGGTTATGCTTTTGGTAAAATAGGTACCACAACCGGAGAAATTTGTTTCAATACCGGTATGACGGGATACCAAGAAGTTTTTACTGACCCAAGTTATACAGGCCAGGTGCTTATCATGAATAATGTGCACGTAGGTAATTATGGCGTAAAAGACACAGATGTAGAAAGTAGTACTGTAAAAATTAGAGGTTTAATTGCCCGTAATTTAGAAGAGCAGTTTTCGAGACTACTAGCTGATGGTGATTTAAATACGTATCTCGTTAATAATAATTTAGTGGCTATCGATAATTTAGATACGCGTGCTCTTGTAGCGCATATCAGAGAAAAGGGTGCCATGAACTGTATTATTTCTTCAGACGATTTAGATATTGCATCCTTACAACAAAAATTAGCTGCCGTGCCTAGCATGGATGGCTTAGAGCTTGCTTCTACTGTTAGTACGACATCGGAATATGAAATGGGAGATGCGTCTTCAGCAATTAAGGTAGCGGTGTTAGATTTTGGTGTTAAACAACATATTCTACAATGCTTAGTGGATAGAGGTGCGCATATTAGAGTGCATCCTGCAAAAACACCGTTAAGCCGTTTAAAAGAATTTAATCCTGCTGGATATTTTATTTCCAATGGCCCTGGCGATCCTGCTTCTATGGATTACGCAATTGCTACTGTTAAAGATGTTTTAGAAGAACAAAAACCTGTATTTGGTATTTGTTTAGGACATCAACTCCTTGCACTTGCAAATGATATTCCAACCTTTAAAATGCACCACGGACATAGAGGTCTCAATCACCCGGTTAAAAATATTATTACGGGTCAGTGTGAAATCACGACACAAAATCATGGATTTGGTGTAGACCCTGAGGCCGTAAAAAATCATCCAAACGTAGAAGTAACGCACGTTAATTTAAATGACGATTCTATCGAAGGTATTCGTTTAAAAAACAAGCCTGCATTTAGTGTGCAATACCATCCAGAAAGCACACCAGGCCCACATGACAGCCGTTATTTGTTTGATAACTTTATTGATTTAATTAAAGCAAAGGCGTAGTTATGAAAATAGCAATCATCAATGGACCCAATTTAAATTTATTGGGCAAAAGAGAACCTGAAGTGTATGGCACTGCAAGTTTTGATGATTGTTACAACGCACTTGTGGCGCAGTATCCAAACATAGCGTTCGAATATTTTCAATCCAATGTAGAGGGCGAACTCATCAACGAATTACAACGAGTAGGATTTACGGCTGATGGTATTATTTTTAATCCAGGAGGCTATACCCATACTTCTGTTGCGATCGGTGATACCGTTGCTGCTATTACAACACCTGTAATCGAAGTGCATATTAGCAATGTGCATGCCAGAGAAGATTTTAGAAAAATTTCGCACGTATCTGCAAAAGCAACCGGTTCAATTATTGGACTTGGATTAGCGGGTTATCAATTGGCGGTGGAGTGGTTTGTAAAAAAAGGCGCTTAATTTCTGATCCATATGTTTAAGTCCTATTCCCAAAAAGTATTCGGGCTCATTTTGTTTGCAGCATGCATGAAAATGATTGCGGCTCCTTTTTTGGAACTCGGTAATGACGAAGTGTATTACTGGACCTATGCACTCCAACTCGATTTTAATCATTTTGACCATCCACCTCTTGTAGGTTTTTTAATTCGCGCATCTACACTAAACATGCACTGGGTGTCTGAACTTAGTATGCGCCTGGGAGCCATCATCTCCGCTAGTATTGGCTGTTATTTTGTTTTTAAAACAACCACTCATCTGTCTAACCAAAGAGCAGGATGGTATGCTGCGCTATTGTATCAAGCAGGTGTATACACTGGCTTTATAGCTGGCTTTTTTATTTTACCTGATAGCGCGCAACTAATTTTTTGGACGGGATCTTTATATGTAATGTCGTTACTACTATTTGCAAATAAAGAAAAACAAATAGGGTATTGGCTCTTGTTAGGTTTGCTCATTGGTCTTGCAACACTCTCAAAAGTGCACGGACTATTTTTATGGGCAGGCTTTGGCGCTTATTTATTATTTACAAATTACAAGAAAATATTTTCGTGGCCTTTTATTTTAGCAGCTTGTGTTACGCTACTTTGCATTGTGCCCATTGTATACTGGAATGTTATTTATGATTTTATTACTTACCGTTTTCATTCGGAGCGTGTAACGCATACAGGCATTAACATTGCTAGTTTTACAACAGAAATAGTAGGAGAGGTTTTATATCAAAATCCGATCGTGTATATTTTAATGGCAGCGGCGATACTTGGATATAAAAGCATTTCATTTCAACAAAAAAATAGTGGACGTTGGTTATTATGGATGAGTATACCGCTTATTATTATTTTTTGGATGGTAGCCCTTTTTAATCCTACGCTTCCACACTGGTCGGGTCCTGCATTTATTCCATTGATGATACTTGCCGGTATATATATCGATCAAAAAAAACAAAGCTGGCTAGTTTATGTATTAAGAACTTCGGTTGTTATCGTGTTTGCAATGTTACTTTCACTTGTTTTGATTGTGCAAAAATATCCGGGCAATTTTGGTAGTCAAAATAATGAAAACCTAGGGGAGTACTGTCCTACATTAGATTTGAGTGGATGGAATAATTTTAGTGTTGCATTTAATACTTTGGCCGAGAGGGATCAGGCCAATCATGCCATGTCTGTGGCACCTGCTATTATTGTGGGTAAATGGTTTCCGGCTGGACATTTAGAATTTTATACCGCGCGTACTACTGGACTTTCTTTAATAGGTATTGGGCCACTTCAAGACATTCATAAATTTGCATGGTTAAACAAAGAGCGCCAGGCCTTAACAATTGGTTCAGATGCTTATTGCATTGTGCCTTCCAATGTGCCTTTTAATGTTGCAGAGGCGTATGGATCTTATTTTACAACAATTGACACACCAATACGAATAGATCAAAAAAGAAGTGGTGTTGTTGTACGCTATTTTTTAGTGTACCGTTTGCATGGTTGTACTAAAATTCCACAACCTCTTTTATAAGCGCTTTAAAAGAGTTTTTCAAAATCTCTTCTGTAGGAAATACTAGCGCCAAAACGGTTGCGCTTTCCAAAACTGGATCCACTAATATCTAAACTGTTTTTATTAAATAAGATGGCCCTTAATTTGCGGTCCTGTGTAAGTATGAATTCTATATTTAAATCGGGGAGCCATTGTAAGTTGCCATTTTTAACACTCGAAGAGTTGCTTAAATTAAAATCTAAATCTCCACCAAAGGTCACTACTATTTTATCTTCAAAAAAGCTTTTGCCCACTTTAAAATTCACCCTCGATCTATTAATGCCTGTATTTGCTACATTACTATTGATGCCAGAAGCAGCACCCAATAGTTCCGAATTACTATACAACGACGTGCCTACGTCAAAACGTAAGCTCTTGTCTCCAGTAAGCTTATACAGCATATTAGAGAACATCTTATTGATTTCCTTAGTTAATATTTGTGAAAGGGTGTTTACGCCAATGGTTGCAAACATGCTATTGGCATTTCCGTTGCCACCATTGCCAACAGTAGGAGGGGCAAAAGAATTAAATACAATTAAAAAGGAAACCTGCTTTAAAATTTCATTGTCATCTTTTTCTAAACGCGCTAAATATTGTACCAGTTCATTGTCTGTTTTAATAGGACTCCCTTGTGGGAAATCCAATTTAAAACTAATGGCGGGTTTGGTTAGTTTGTCTCTTAATTGTGCTACAACATACACTGGGCCTCGGTATCCTTTAACAGCGCCACTCATATTTAAATTTCCTACAAGGTCGTAGAGGGCTACTTGTTCTGCGGTATACTGTGCGTCAATTTTAATATTGGCTTTATTAGGGTCGCCAGTCCATTCGATATAATTTCCTTTGTTTGCAATCAGTTCAAATGGTTTTTTAATCAGAGACTGAAAACTAAAATCATAATTTCCTTTGTCAATGTTGTAGCGTCCTCTAATGGTAAGTGGTTCTGTGCTTCCTGATCTTATTTTTAATCGACCACTGCCATTGGCTTTAATGATATCGCCAGACACATCATCGAGTATCACATCTATTTGTGCTTTATTATTAGCCGTTAGGTCAAGGTCTACGAGTAAGTTAAAATTGGATGTTTTATTTTCAGAAACAATTTCGGTTCCATACTTTTTGTAGGTGATAAAATCGGCACTTGCCGATTCTTTTGAAACAGCGTTGGGTAAAACAATGTGCGAACTGTCTGTAGATTCTGCAACAAGGGTAATTTTTGCATTTGTGGAAGGCCCTTTAAAACTAAAGTTTGCTTTACCAAAAGCTTTACCATAAAAAAGTGGGTTGTCTTTTTCTTTGGTATCTATCAGTAATAAATTATTGGTATTAACGTCAAAGTCAAAAGCCATATTTTCAAATTGCTTTTCAAATAACTTACCTGAACCGTTTGCTTTATTGCCAAATTTGTCTTTGGCAGTAAACTTTCCAAAGTCTATGCCGTCTTCTTCAAACTTAATACGCAAACTATCTATTTGGTAGTTTACTTGTGTGTAGTCTACTTTAAGTGTGGCATTTTTTACGAGCACATTACCAAGTAGGGTTGGACTTGTTGGATCGCCTTGTATTGTTAATTGACCCGTTGCTTTTCCATCAACTTCCGAGAATATACCAGTTAAAAATTGTTCTACAAAATTGATACGGGTATCTTTTAATTGAATGTTTGTATAGAGTGGCTGATGGGTACTATCTACTAGCTTGTAATAGCCGCTTGCATTTAATCTGTAATCTTTGTTGTCAGAGATTACAGAAAATGGAAGGTTACCTGTTTTAGCATCGTAACCTGCATTGATATTAACAAGGCCTATAGAGTCGTTGTCTACCCTTAATTGACTGGTATTAATTCTGGCGTCTGCTTTTAAGCCACTAAATAAATTTTTAAGGGTAATATTTCCGTTGGCAAGCCCTTCAAACCTTGGCTTCTGAATCACTAAATTTGTAATGTCCCCAATAATGAGGTTGTTTAATTTAATATTGAGTTGATTGGTGTTGCCGCCATCTTCCTCTTCGGTTTGTATTAATATTTCTTGAGTGCCTTGCACAAACTTTACATTGTTAGCGTGTACAAAGTTTTTGCGTAATATAAGTTCACCTTCTTTTTCTAGCGTCCACTTTTTATTGTTGAGCGTAAAGTTTGAAGGCTTCCACTGTATGCGAACACCATCTTGTAGGGTGTAAACTTCTGCTTCTAAATTGGCGTCGTTTAAACTACTAGAGGCACTGGTTTTTACCTGCACCAGTGATTGGTCGTTTTTAGAGTTGATGGAAATAACGGAATTTGGAAAGCGGATGCTATCTCCAACACCAAAATTATCGAGGTTGGTTTGAAGCGTTAAATTATTTTTATCACCTTTGGCTTCTAGGGTTGCGCCAGTAATGGTATAGTCGTTGATTTTTGCGTAAGGGATATTTGCACGCGCTGTTAGTTGATAAGCTTTTGTATTAATTTTTCCTTCGAAGGATAGGTCGTTAAAGCCACTCCAGTTTTTATTGTACAAACTAATATATGGGTCTATGTAATTGGCATTGGCTTTAATGGTGAAGTTTTGATCTGCACTAAGTTTGCCCGGTGCTTCAATGTAATTGGGGTAGTAGTGGTGTAAAAATGTTTGTATACTTTTTGGTAAATCAGCAACATTAAATTGACCACTGATGCTTGCATTAAAATCATTGCTTTTTAGTGTGATTAATTTTTCGTTACCCGCTTGCGACGCCTGAAGTGCTAATGAGTCAAAAGTTAATTTGGTGGTGGAGTCGTTGATATTGGCATTTAAAAATTTAGCATTCCCAATAAAATTATCAAGGTTGCTTCCTGTAAAGTTGGCGTCCAATAAACCGGTTACTTCAATAAACTTTGGATATAGCTTAAGGGCTTTTAAATTAGAATAGGCAAGGTCGCCAACAATATTAAAGGCCGGAATTTTTTGATTGAAATTGATTTCTAGCGAGCTGGTAAAATTTAAGTTAGGATCATTGATGATAATATCACCACTAAAATATTTTTTCTGAAACGTGCCGTTTGTTACAATGCTCTTGTAGGTATAATCTTTGTATTGAATAGATCTAATATCCCCGCTGATGCTGGTTTTTAATTTATCAATATCAAAACTACTGCCTTCGATACTGCCCTTAAAATCGGTAGTACCTAAATCTGTGTTATTGGTAAATTTACCTAGGTTAAATGCAACCGTTTCTAGCTTTCCTTTGTATGTCGGTTCTCCGGTTTGTGGTATTTTTAAATTTATATCGGTGCTAATGCCGCCAAGTGCTGTACTAAACACCCCTTTTGTTACAAAATCAAATGCGGTACCATTAAAATCACCTCTATATAAGATGGTTCCTAATGACGCTAAATTGGGTGTTTGAATGTTTCGAATGGCAGGGATAAGCTGTGCCAGGTCATTGTAATTGCTTTGCACAAAACCTTGTTGTAATTTAATTTGTGTTGTTTCTATCTCCGGCAAACCCTTCATAGAAAATGTGCCCGTTAATAGGCTATTGGCTCCGGTTTTTAATTGCAAATTAGCAACCGTAAAATCCTCAACTGTTCCTTTGTACTTGCCACTAACAACCGCTTTTGTTTTAAAAATGGACATAGCAGGTGCAAAAAATGCGATATCGTCTGTACTTACGGATGATTCTTTTAAATCAGCAATCATTATTACATTGGATATGTAATGGCTAAAATCCTTTTCAAAATTGGTAAACTTCATGGCGTAGTAGTTGCCAACATGCGACCTATTGGTTTGTAGGTCTAGTTTGGCAAATTCCATGATACGGTCGTTAAAGGTAAAATTGGTGTTTAGTTTTTTTACCACAAGCCCTGATCTTTCTTTAGCATTTAAAGCAATGGAGGCCTTTATTTCTTTTTCAGAAAAAAATGCATTTTTAATTGTTGCATTGATATTGAAAAAGTTGAGATGGGTGCCATCAAAATGTTTGTAGGGTTTTTCAAAATCATTGTCAATTACAAGCGCCCCTTTATTGATAGTAATTTCATCTGCATTGATATTTAGCAGACTTGCTTTTACAGATTGCTCAATGGTAGCTGCTGGCGTATTTGTAGGGCCTCGTTTTGGAATCACCTGCATTACAAATATTGGCTGATCTATAGATACTGCGCCAATTTTAATAAAGCCGGTTGCTAGGTTTAGTTTTTTACAGTCGGCTACAATGCTAACAGCAGCGGCTTTCATATAGTTCCCTGTCCATTCATCTTTTTGTTCAAACCTTACCGATTTGAAATCTATTTTTTTAATATCGTAATGTGTGCCGTTGTTATTGGTTGTGGTGTCGTTGCTTTTAAAGTAGTTGGTGATAAATTCGTAATTCCATATTGGAGTGGTACGATTTATTTTTACAACTGCATCCTCGACTCCAACATAACTAAGTGTTGCTTCTTTTTGTAGAAAAAACCAATCCGTAATTCTTATTTTGCAAAGGTTGGCAAAAACCAGTGTGTCGGACTTTTGGTCTTTAATTAAAACGCCTTCTATATTTATTTTATTAAAAGGAGAAATGCTAACATGCTTTATGCTAACCTGTGTGCCTAATTTTTTGGAAAGGGAAGCTGTTATTTTATGGGCAATATAATTTTGAACGTAGTTGGTGTTTAAAAGTAGGAGCATCAAAAAGATACCCGCTATGATGGCGAGTAAAACATTTCTTATTATGTGTAATTTTCTTTTCAGCTTCTATATTGTTCTAAACTCAAATGATTAAAATCCTGCCACTGCATCATCGCCTCTTTTGTCGGCAACGGTTATTCTTTTGCCCGTTGGGCCAATTAATATACCTTCTGTTCGGCCAATGCTTCCTCTTGTTTTAATAAGGTATCCCATTTTTTCAAGTGCTTCTTTGGTGCTTTGACTAAATGTTTTTTCGATACTCACTTCGTCGGGGAGCCACTGGTGATGAAATTTTGGATTGTTAATAGCATCTTCTAAACTCATATTAAAATCCACTATGTTAACGATGGTTTGAAATACCGATGTTGGAATGGTGGTACCTCCTGGTGTGCCTACAGTTAAAAACGGTTTGTTGTTTTTAGTAAGTAGAGTAGGTGTCATAGAACTGAGCATTCTTTTATGCGGCTCAATAGAATTGGCTTCGCCACCAATGGCGCCATACATGTTAGGACTACCAGGCTTAGCGCTAAAATCATCCATTTCATTGTTGAGTAAAAAACCTGCACCTCCAACAACGGTTCTATTACCATAGCCACCATTAAGTGTGGTGGTAACAGCAACCATATTACCTTCTGGATCTACTACACTAAAATGTGTTGTTTCTTCTGAAGTTTTTATAGTACCAGCTTGGGTTTGTGTACTTGACCCAGCAACACCTGCTTTATAATCGGACATTCTATTTTTTAAATAGGTGTCTTGTAGTAATGTTTTTTGAGGCACTTTGTAAAAATCAGGATCACCAATATGCGCTGCTCTATCTGCGTAGGCTCGGCGCTCTATTTCAATCATGAGTTGCACCGATTCTGGTGTTTGAAAGCCCATTTTTTGAACATTAAATGGCTCTATCATTTTTAGCATTTGCCCAATTAAAATGCCACCACTACTAGGAGGTGCAAAACTAATTATGCCATAGCCTCTGTAATTAAATACGATGGGGGTTCTAGATTTTGCTTGATAATTTTTTAAATCATCAAGTGTAATGAGTCCGCCACCTCTTTTCATTTCATCTACAATAAGCGCAGCTGTTTCTCCTTCATAAAAACCTTTGGCACCATTTTTTTGAATACGCGTAAGTGTATTTGCAAGTTCTAGTTGAACAAGGGTGTCTCCAACTTTCCATTTTGTATCTTTTACAAATGCAGAAGGTCTGGTTGAATATTGTACAAAATCTTTTTTTGTTCCGTTTAAACTAGCAGCTTCTTTTTCGGTAATCACAAATCCATAACGTGCTAAATCAATGGCGGGTTGAATGAGCATTGCAAATGGAAGTTTTGCATGTGCATAGGTAGCAAAAATGCCAGCAACAGTGCCCGGAACGCCAGATGCTAAATGACCACTTTGTGAAAGTGCATCTTGTGCATTGCCTGCTGCATCAAGGTACATGTCTCTACTTGCTTTAGCAGGTGCAGCTTCTCTAAAATCTATGCCAATTAGGGTGCCATCTTTTTTTCGTGCAAGTGTAAATCCACCACCTCCAATATTTCCTGCGCCCGGGTATACAACAGCAAGCGCCAACTGTGTTGCAATTGTTGCATCAAATGCATTGCCACCTTGCTGCATGATGGCAGTGCCCACCATACTTGCTAGCGGATGCGCACTTGAAACGCTGGCTCTGTTAAATGTGCCAGATTTTACAACACTATATTGGTAGGGATTTACTGCTTTTGTAGGGCCAACAATAGTATTTTCATATTGTCCCATAACGCCGCCGTAAAGGCAAAATAACAGGACTGTTAAGATTGTTGATTTCATGGTTGAAAATTACTCAATTTTTGGGTAAATCTGGGCCATTTTTTGTTACATTCACGCATTGTTTAACAATCTGTTCATGATTTAAATGACAGCCTATTTACTTGCTTCAACTGCCATGAAAAAACGATACTTTTTAACCTTAATTTTTGGAATCATTTTGTTGGGTACCCAAACACAAGTGTTGTCCCAGCAAGTCAATCAAAATAGTGGGGGGAGTGCATCTATTTTACAATCTTTAAAAAAGATGCAAGTACTTGGCTCTGTATTATACATTGCTGCACATCCTGATGATGAAAACAATGGACTCTTGCCTTATTTGGCAAAAGAAAAAATGTACCGCACTGCTTATTTAAGTTTAACAAGAGGTGATGGTGGTCAAAATTTAATTGGTCCTGAGCAAGGGATAGAACTTGGTATGATTCGAACCAAAGAATTGTTGGCTGCGAGAGAAGCAGATGGTGCCGAACAATATTTTACAAGTGCGTACGAATTTGGTTTTAGTAAAAGCATGGATGAAGCGTTGCAGGTATGGGACCGCAAAAAAGTATTAGCAGACGCTGTATGGGTGATTCGAAATTATAAACCGGATGTGATGATTGCGCGCTTTCCTCCGGATGCGCGCGCAGGACATGGCCATCATAGTGCCTCTGCTCAAATTGCAAGAGAGGCGTTTGTGGCTGCCGCAGACCCCAATCAATTTCCAGAGCAATTAAAAAATGGCGTTACGGTATGGCAGGCTAAAAGATTATTATGGAACACGTTTAATTTTGGCGGTGCCAATACCACCAGTAACGATCAGTTTAAAATTGATGTGGGTGTATTTAATGCACTCGAAGGAAAAAGTTATGGTGAAATTGGTGGTGAAGCTAGAAGTATGCATAAAAGTCAGGGCGAAGGAAGGCCACGTCGTAAAGGAGAAATTATAGAATATTTTACAACCATTGTAGGGGAGGCGCCAACAGTTAGTTTACTCGATGGTGTTAACATAGATTGGGCCCGTTTAGGACCTAATGCCAATGATATTTCGTTGGCACTCGATGCAGTTATTAAAAGCTACAATCCTTTGCAGCCGTCGTTGTCAGTGCCTTCGCTTGTAAAAATTTATGCGCAAATACAACAGCTTCCTGGCTCTGTTTGGAAGTCGTATAAATTACATGCGCTACAACAAATTATTGAAGCCGCTGCTGGTTTGTCTGTAGAAGCATTTACCAACAACGAAAAAGCAGTGCAAGGCGATTCTATTAGTTTTACCTGTGCTGTTAACAATAGAACCAATGCTATGGTAACGCTCCAAAATATTGTGGTGGAGGGTCAATCATTTGCAAAAACAATTCAGCAAAATTTAGTTCAAAATAAAAACTACAATTATGTAGTTGCACTAAAACCTGTTATTGCAAACAATCAATTTCAACCTTATTGGTTAATGCATCCCAAGCAAACAGATGGTATGTTTATGGTAAATGATTACAGCGTATTAGGTAAAGCTTGGAATGACCCTGCGCTATCGGTGCAATTTAATTGTACCATTGAAGGTGTTGTTTTTTCTATTACAAGGCCTGTGCAATATAAATACGTTGATCCTGTAAAAGGAGAATGCTTGCAACCTTTTATTATCATTCCACCTTATGAACTTGTTGTAAAGCCAACCGTGGTATTAACAGGGGTGGTATCAGAAAAAGGCAAAAAAAATACAGTTACGCCACTTCAATTAACGGTGCAGTCCAATCAAGAAAAACAAATTGTTGCAGGTGTTGGCTTTAGTTTAATGAGTCAGCAATCTGGCAAACAAATATTTCAGCAAAGCCTTGATTCGGTTTTTAAAGATGCAAAAACAGTAGTCTTACAAGTGCCTGTTTCAAAATTTTATGATCCAGCTCAGGTGTCAAATACGATTACTGCTACTGTAGCTGTTACCAACAATTTGGGTACGCAAAATTACAACCAGCACGTACAAAAAATTACTTACGATCATATTCCTAATACCCATTATTTAACCCAGGACATTGTTAAAGTGGTAGATGCACCCATTCGGGTAAAAGGCGGGAAAGTGGGTTATATTGCGGGTTCTGGCGATTTAACGGAAGAAGCACTTGTGCAACTTGGCTACCGCGTTGAAAAAATTACAGCAGCTAATATGACACCACAATCTTTGGCGGGCTTTGATGCGATTGTTACGGGTGTAAGGGCTTATAATGTAAATGGATTTTTAAAAGAAGGGTATCAAACACTCTTGCAATATGTACAAAATGGTGGTAATTTAATTGTACAATACAACCGCACTGGGTCTAATGGTTTAACGCCACCTATGGCGCCTTATCCATTTACCATAAGTGCAGGATCTAGGGTAACAGAAGAAAATGCCGAAGTGGTATTTACAAATCCTACGCATCCTGTTTTACAATATCCTAATGCTATTACAGCAAGTGATTTTGAAGGATGGGTTCAGGAAAGAAGTACGTATCAGGCTACTGCAATTGATAGTAAATATGACGCGCCATTATCGATGCATGATAAAAACGAACAGGCTTCTACTGGTTCACTTATTACCTGTGCATATGGTAAAGGCAATTTTGCCTATGTTAGTTTGGCGTTGTTTAGACAACTGCCAGCAGGTGTAGCTGGCGCTTATAAATTACTGGCCAATTTAATTGCTCTTCCAAAACATTAACATATGTCATTGATAGATTGGGTTGTTTTGGTGGTTACGTTTATACTCATTATTTCCTATGGTTTGTATAAAAGTAATGCTACAAAAAATTTAGAAGGCTACTTTTTAAGTAACCGTTCTATGCCATGGTATTTGGTACTACTTGGTATTATGGGTACACAGGCTAGTGCCATTACTTTTTTATCGGCACCAGGACAGGCTTACACCGATGGTATGCGTTTTGTGCAATATTATTTTGGCCTTCCGCTTGCCATGATTGTAATTGTGGTATGGTTTGTGCCTAAGTTTAGTAAGTTAAAAATATTTACCGCCTACGAATTTTTAGAACAACGTTTTGATCTAAAAACGAGAACTTTTACCTCGTTTTTATTTTTATTATCGCGCGGACTATCTACAGGGATTAGCATTTATGCACCTTCGATTATTTTATCATCGCTACTGGGTTGGGATATTTATTGGACCAATATTGCGATGGGAGGGATGCTTACTTTGTATACGGTTAGTGGTGGATCAAAAGCAGTAGCCTATACCCAACAACTACAATTTATCATTATATTTTTTGGGATGGTGGTGTCAGGGTATTATTTGGTGCATTTGTTACCGGACGGTCTTGGATTTTCAGATGCCTTACAAATTGGAAAAGTTTCTGGTAAATTAAATGTTATCACTACAGGTTATACGGGGGCTGGATTTGATTTTAAAGACCGTTACAATATTATTAGTGGAACCATTGGTGGCTTTTTTTTAGCACTTTCTTATTTTGGTACTGATCAATCGCAGGTGGGTAGGTATATCACTGCAAAAAATGATCGGGAAAGTAAATTAGGACTCTTATTAAATGGTGTGGTAAAAATTCCGATGCAGTTTTTAATATTACTACTTGGTGTTTTATTGTTTACTTTTTATCAGTTTAAGGAGTCGCCTATATTTTTTAATAAAACCGTTGAAACCAAAGCCTGGTCTACGCCTTACAAAGATTCGTTGTCTTCTATTCAGGGGCAGTTTAAAGCGCTGCAAACAAAACAATTGGAGCTTAATACTGCACTTGTGCAATCTAAAAAATCAGATACTGCACTCGAACAGCAAATACAAAAAGGCGCCTCTTCTTTAGCAGCGCTACAAAAAAATTATAAAAACGTTATTGCATCTGCTGTGCCAGGTGCCGACGTAAATGATACCAACTATATTTTTTTACGCTTTGTTGTAGACTATTTACCCGTTGGGTTAGTTGGCTTATTAATTGCTGTTATATTTTTAGCAGCTTGGGGTTCTATTGCAGCAGCCCTCAACGCACTGGCTTCTTGTACCGTCATCGATTTTCATTTGCGTTTTAGATCCAAAGAAATTGATGGAAGCACGGCAGCGCAGGCTACAACAGATTATAAGACATCCAAAATGTATACGCTTGCCTGGGGTATTTTTTGTGTTGTAACGGCTCAGTTTGCAACGGGCATGGGCAGTTTAATAGAAGCGGTTAATGTGTTAGGCTCTTTATTTTACGGTGTTATATTGGGTATTTTTTTAGTAGCATTTTATGCCAAAAAAGTAGGCGGCACATCTGTATTTTGGGCGGCTATTATTGGTGAAATTTTTGTTATCATTTGTTTTTGTTTAGACAGATACAATATTGTGGGCATCGGATTTTTATGGTTAAATGTGATAGGTGCATTGTTTGTGTTTTTCTTATCTATTTTATTTTCTAAATTAAAAAGTCATGCCATTTAATACTGTCAATTGGGCTTTGCGCGCTAATGTCTATGAAGTAAATCTGAGACAGTATACCAAAGAGGGGACATTGGCTTCCTTTGCAGCGCATCTTCCAAGACTAGCAGACATGGGTGTTACCGTATTGTGGTTTATGCCTATTACACCTATTGGTAGTAAAGGAAGGCTTGGTAGTTTAGGCAGTTATTATGCATGTAGTAGTTATACAAAAATCAATCCTGAATTTGGATCCCTGCAAGATTTTATAGATGTTGTAAACGCGGCGCATGCACTTGGTATGAAAGTAATTATTGACTGGGTAGCCAATCATACCGGTCAAGATCATGTATGGACCATTTCAAGTCCAGATTTTTATATGCAAGACGCGCATGGCAATTTTACAGAACGAAATGGTTGGAGCGATGTAATAGATTTAAATTACAATAACCCTCGTATGCGCACAGCCATGATTGATGCCATGCGCTACTGGATAGACACTGCAGGTATCGATGGCTTTAGATGTGATATGGCGCATTTGGTACCCCTAAATTTTTGGATAGAGGCAAGACAAGCGCTTGATGCGATAAAGCCTTTATACTGGCTAGCAGAGTGTGAAGACGCCCGTTATTTTGAAGCTTTTGATACCACGTATGCTTGGGCCTTTATGCACGCAACTGCGTCTATCAATAGACATGAGCCTATTTTAAAACCTGTATTGGATCAACTTGATATTTATAAAAGCGAAGGAGCTAATACCCATAAATTATTTTTTACGTCTAACCATGACGAAAATAGTTGGAATGGAACCGAATATGAAAAGTATGGGGTAACGGCTAAGGCATGGGCTGTATTTACGGCCACTTGGGGTGGATTACCACTTATATATAGTGGTCAAGAAATCCCTAACCATAAGCGCTTATTATTTTTTGATAAAGATGAATTAATATGGCCATTGCAAGGTTCACAACCAGTACTGCATACTTTTTATAAGGCGCTTTTTGAACTTCGAGCACATAATGACGCTGTCATACTTGGTCAACCCCAAATGCTCCAAACACCATACCCTGATAGTATTATAGGCTTTATAAAAAAGCACCAAAACAATATTGTTTTGGTGCTTCTGAATATTTCGGAGCAGGGTAGATTGGCTTTTGAAATTAGCCATCCACTGCTTGTAGGAGATTTTGTACAAATATTTTCGGGCTTACATTTTTCATTTTCCGGCAACGAAAAATTTGAACTGCAAGCTGGAGAATACTTGGTGTATCAGCTTATTCCTCACTAAGGTTAAGCGGATAGGTGTAGCTGCCTTCAAATCCAGGGTAGAAGCCTTCGAGTCTTACAACACCAGATTTTATTTTAGCTAATATTTCTTTAAGTTCATCTAAGTTTTTAATTTCGGAACCGTTTACACTTATAATTACAAAACCATCTTGCATTCTACTTTTTTTGAGTAATCCTTCGCCTACTTTTTTAACTACTACACCACCTTCAACTTCATTGGCAGCGGCCACTTTTTTATCTAGGTTTTCAAATGTGCCACCTAGTTTTTCAATGATGGAAGTGTTTTTAACGATATCGGTATTACCAACTTTATTTTTTAAAGTAAGTGTAACAGTGTTTTCTTTACCCGCGCGTTTGTAGGTAATGGCTACTTTATCTCCTGGCTTGTGTTTAGCTACTTGCTCTTGTAATTCTGGGCCAGAAGTAATATTTACACCATCAATTTTTGTGATGATATCATATTTTTTGATGCCTGCAATTGCAGCTGCTCCGTTTGCTGGAACATCTGTTACAAACACACCTTCGCCTTCTTTGATACTAATGCCAAATTCTTTTTCGTAGGCTAGTTTTTGTTCGTCAGTTGCGTTTTCTGGTAAAAAGTTAATGCCAATATAAGCACGTTGAACGGTACCAAATTTTACAATATCCGTTACTACTTTTTTAACAATGTTAACCGGTATTGCATACGAGTAACCTGCATAAGATCCAGTAGGAGAGGCTATTGCAGAGTTAATGCCAATAAGTTCGCCATTGGTATTAACAAGCGCACCACCGCTATTGCCTGGATTAACGGCAGCATCAGTTTGGATAAATGCTTCTACCGGTTTATCACTTTGCTTTCTATTGATATCAATCGATCTAGATTTTGCACTGATAATACCAGCTGTAACGGTTGCATCTAAACTTAATGGATAACCAATGGCTAATACCCATTGACCTAGTTTAGCTTCGTCACTATTACCATAAATTAAATAAGGCAATCCTTTTGCTTCAATTTTAATTACCGCAATATCGGTGCTAGGGTCGGCACCAATTAGTGTGGCTTTGTATGATTTTTTATTAGCGAGTGTAACATTGATTTCGTCGGAACCATCAATCACGTGATTGTTGGTTACAATATAGCCGTCTTCCGTAATTAATACACCACTTCCACTTGCACGTTGCTCAGGAACAACACGAGGGCCGCCTCCAAAAAAATCGCCAAAGTCTTCACCAAAGAAATCAGAAAATGGATTTCTTCCACGTGATCCTCCCGAACCGCCACCGCTAATTTGTTTTTCTTTTATTTTGGTTTTAATGTGCACTACAGCAGGAACCGCGGTAGTTGCAGCAGGGGTAAAATCTACAGCAACTGCAGGTGCATTGTTGTTGTTAAATCCTGCATAGTTAAAAGGAACTTTGTTAGGGTCTTGCCAACCAGCTTGTTGGTATGCATTGAATTTGCTTACTCCCCAAACACTTACAATAGCAGTTGTGGCGCTAATGGCTACCATTGTGGCCACTGTTTTGAAATTCATATTCATCGGTACAATTTTTAAAAGGTTCTACAAATTACATGCCTTTACGATACAAATAAACGAAGCTGCAAGTTTGTCTGTGTCCCGTCTGTCTTATTTAACAATTTTTTTGCGCAAAGGGTTTATAAAGTCTGCAAAAATGCCAGGGTGTCTGTGCCATCGGCATAGTCTGTTAGGCTAGGGGCTTGAGCGCTACCAAAAGGGATATAGCCATGCCCTACAATACACTGGATATCGGCATTTTGGGATAAATTACTCAATGCCTGTGCATCGGTGTAAAACTGGTAATGCACCTGGCTAACTGGCGAAAAAGGACTTTCATTTTCTGTAAAAACAAGAGAGTCATTATTCATATAATATTTATTACCCATAATTAATAGCGCCAAATGATAGTCATAATTGTGTTTGTATTTGTGAAAATCTAAATAGTATTCATACTTTTTAAGGGCCGATAAAAGCGGAATAAAATCATAATTGGCTGGCACAAATAACTGTGTAACATTACGACAACCAAGTCCAAAATAGGTTTGTATATCATCTGCTAACAAGTCAAGCTCTGCTGTGGTTTCTGTGCCATCAATAACTGCTACCGATGTTCTATTGCGTCTAATAATATTTGGAAATTTGCCAAAATAATAATCAAAATACCTGCTACTATTATTGCTTCCGGTGGCAATGTATGCGTCAAGTCCAGAAAGTTGCGGTGCAAAAAATATCATGTCCGAAACACGGCCATCCATTTTTATGAGTTCCGAAACAATATGCTTGATTAAAATTTCATCTTTAGAAGAAGGCTTTATTACAGCGATATGTCCGGAAATAAATACCGATAAAAAGTCGTGGAAACCTACTAGTGGAATATTACCTGCCATCACCAAACCCACTTTTTTGGGCGCTGATTGCTGTGCCGGAACCCCATATTTGGCAGCCCAGTCTGTTAATAATTGCGGGTTCAAAAAGCTATGAATGATCGAATTCACGGCTTTTTCTATGAATTCTGGGGCAAACCAGGGGTTTTCACGGGCTGCTCTTTCCTTTGCTAGGGCCCATTCTGGCTCATTTGAGGCCATATAGGCACTTAATTTGTTAAGTATTTCAATTCGTTCTTGTAAAATCATTTGTCGGCCGTATTTTTGATACTGCAAATGTAAATTCAGTAACCCAAACAAAACCATTTAATATGGCTATTAAAATTACAGACGAATGTATCAACTGCGGGGCTTGTGAACCCGAGTGTCCAAATAACGCAATTTATGAGGGTGGCGTAGAGTGGGCCATTGCTGATGGAACTTCAGTTAAAGGAAGTTTTACGTTAATGGATGGCAGTTCTGTTACTACAGATGCTAGACTTGCTCCTATTAGTGTTGATACCTACTATATTACGCCTAACAAATGTACCGAGTGTCAAGGTTTTCATGAAGAGCCACAATGTGCTGCGGTATGTCCAGTAGATTGTTGTGTACCGGATGAGTTATACAAAGAAACCGTAGATGAATTACTTGCTAAAAAAGACAAGTTACACATCTAATTTTCTTTACACACTAATGGATTCTATGAAAAAAAAAGTAGCACTTGTTACAGGTGGTTTAAGTGGTGAAGCGCAAATTAGTTATAAGAGTGCTGTTACTGTTAATGGTAATTTAGACCGAAATAAATTTGATGTTTACCAAATAGACATCAATCAGTCGGGTTGGTGGTATACCCCCCAAAATGCTGCGCCACAAAAAGTAAATAGAGATGATTTTTCTATTACGGATGGCGGTAATAAAATAAATTTTGATGTAGTGCTTTTGTGTATTCATGGCACACCTGGTGAAGATGGAAAACTACAGGGTTACTTTGATATGCTGGGTTTACCCTACACCAGTTGCGACGCGGCTACTTCTGCATTAACTTTTAACAAGCGCTATACGGTTGCTGTGGCTGCATTTGGTGGCATAGCAGTAGCCAACTCCATGCACTTGTTTAAACACACGCCAGTAGCACCTGCTGCCATTTTAGAAAAATTACAACTACCTGTTTTTGTAAAACCTAATAATGGCGGAAGTAGTATTGGTATGAGTAAAGTAACCACTGCCGATGCTTTAGCACCTGCATTAGAAAAAGCGTTTAAAGAAGATACACAGGTACTGGTAGAAGAATTTATTAGTGGAAGAGAATTTACCATTGGTGTATTTAAAACCAAAGGCGCATTACAAGTATTACCTATAACAGAAATAGAAACGGCTAACGAGTTTTTTGATTTTGAAGCAAAGTATCAAGGTAAAAGTGTTGAAACTACGCCTGCTTTAATTTCTGACACCATGCAATCTCTATTAGAAGCTGCTGCCAAAAGGGTATATGAAGTACTCAATTGCAGAGGCGTGGTGCGTATCGATTTTATTTACAATGAAGAGAAAGGGCTCCCTTATATGCTTGAAGTAAACACCGTGCCCGGCCAGTCTGCGGCAAGTGTTATTCCTCAGCAAGTAAAAGCCATGGGTGTAAGTCTTCAAGATTTTTATACTTCTATTGTAGAAGAATCGCTTAATTAATTGTGCATGAAAAACCTAGTACAAAAAATAGTGCAAAAGCCATTATGGCAAAACATACTTATTGGTATCGGGTTTTTGTTTTTTTTACTCATCGTATTTTTTTTATCGCTGGGTTGGATTACAGGATATGGTAAAACGGCTAAAGTGGTATCGGTGGTAGGGCAGAGTTATGTGGCCGCACAACAGCAATTAGAAAAAGAAGGTTTTGAAGTTGTGATACTTGATTCTATTTATGTAGACAGTATTGCAAAGCTTGCCGTTATTAGACAAACACCAGAAGCGGATGAAATTGTAAAAGCGGGACGAACAATTTATTTGACTATCAACCGTATGGTGCCACCGCAGGTTGAAATGCCTTCGCTTGTTGGATTTTCGCTAAAAAGTGCAGAGCTTTATTTGCAAAGTTTACAATTAAAATTAGGCGCTGTTACGTACAAGCCAGACTTTGCACGCAATGCAGTGCTAGATCAATTATTTAATGGAGTGCCTATTGCACAAGGCGTAAAAATTCCGCTTGGTTCTACCATTGGTTTGGTAATTGGTACCGGTGTTGGTGGAGAAGAAACGGATATGCCAAACTTAGTAGGCTTAACCTACGTTGATGCTAAAAATCTATTGTCATTACAACATATTAATATTGGATCGGTGCTATCACTAGAAACCATTAAAGATTCTGCTACTTCGTTTGTATTTAGACAAACACCTGGTTATTTATCTACTAAATTAGATTCTTTAACAGGCATGCCGCTTCCCAATAAAATTAGACAAGGTCAACTCGTGGATTTGTATTTAAGCAATACGCCTCCGCCTAAAGATTCTATTACCAATCCTTCTATCAAAAATTAAAATAGGTTTTATATGCAAACAATTACCGTAGAGGCACTAAAAGAAATCCTTGATGCTGGCGAAAAAATTAATTTAGTAGACGTGCGTGAGCCACATGAACACGCCGAATTTAATGTTGGTGGATTACTACTGCCGCTTGGTCATATTCAAAGCATGCAAATAGATGACATCGAAGACCTTAAAAATGAGAAAGTGTACTTCTATTGTAGAAGTGGTAATAGAAGTGGGCAAGCATGCTTACTGCTAGAAACCATGGGCTTTACAGACGTGGTAAACGTAACAGGTGGCATGCTTGCCTGGAAAGAAAAATTCTAGAACTTTATTGTTAGTCCAATTAAATAATTGATAGTTGCCATCGGGTAGTAGCCATTTTCTGTAATGGTTTCGCCACCATATACATACGCATAGCTATAGCCGTTGGGTACATATTTTTGATTGCTAATATTGTTAACTCTAGCGGTTAACAAAAATGAGCGGCTGGAGTTTTTTGCAAACTCATAACTCGCACTAATATCTTGGTTGGCAAATGCTTCCAGTGATCTTTCTTGTAAAGAACTATTGTCTAAGTATTGTTTGCCCACCCACTTGGTTTGTAGTTCTACGCGTA
Organism: Bacteroidota bacterium; assembly: GCA_018971025.1. Lineage (GTDB taxonomy): Bacteria > Bacteroidota > Bacteroidia > Chitinophagales > Chitinophagaceae > Sediminibacterium. Next base: position 27,814 of record JAGWVE010000013.1, read on the forward strand.
AAGCTTTGGTGGGTTTGTATGCTAAGGTACTAGCTGCAATAAAGTTTGGCGAAAAAGCAATATCCGTATTGTTTCTTGTAATCGCGTCTTGACCGCCGGTATCGTAGTTGTCTATGTATTCGGTAAAGGATTTGATTTTGTTTTTACTGAAGGTAATATTGCTTGACAACTGTAATTTACTCGTAAGTATGGTGTTGTGCGAAAGTTCTAGACCAAGTCTATATGAATTAGGAACGTTCATTCTAGTATAGGCGCCTACATCATTAATTTGTCCGGTTAATACCAATTGATCTTTGTAGTTCATATAAAAAACATTGGCGGTCCAAATTGTTTTTTTATTTCTTTTTTCAAGACCTATTTCTACATCTTGCAACTGCTCTTTTTTAGGTTGCTTGGTATTGCCAGCTTCAAAGTCTTCTCTGTTGGGTTCTTTTTGACCAATAGAAAAACTAGCATAATGTACCCAGCCATTTTTATTGTATTGGTATCCAATTTTAGGATTAAAAAATCCAAAACTTCTATTGATGTATAGCGTTGGGTTGTTCTGAAATCCATCCATTTGGTGTCTTACGTTTCTATACTGTAAGTCTATGTAGCTGCTAAAATTAGTAGCCCAACTATGTTGCCATTTAGCATAGATGTTTGCTTCTTTTTTTATGGCTGGTAAATCGTAATATCTCTTAGGTGAAAATGCGTTTATTTTATCTATCCATATCACTTCTCCAAAATGCTTACCCGTGTAGGTGCTCCATCCACCACCAATAGATAATTCTTCGTCATTTTTTTTGTACTGAAGCGATATGTTTTGACCATAAAAATCATTGTCCAACCAGCGTCTTCTTACAAGATCAGCCCTTGTGTAAGTGGTTGTTCCAACAGTGATAGGGGCTATGCCATATTTAGAAAATTTTTGATCTGCTTTGTATTCTTCGTAATAGCCTGCGCCTTTGGTATAATAGCTTGTAATTTGAAGGTCTAGGTTATTTGCAATTTGATGATTAAAAAATAACTGATAATGCGTTTGCTTGTAATTATCTGTTTGATTGTTATACGGCTCACCCGATTTTTCTGTACCTGCTGGGTTTACTGTTCTGTTATTGGCAAGTTCACTAGCCGGAACGCCATACCATGCTTGATATGTTTTTTCTTTACCAGAAAACGTGGTAAAACGAAGACTCGATTTGCCTGCAATATAAGCGCCGCTTACGTAATACGATTTTAAATTGCTGGTGGCTCTATCTATGTATCCATCACTTTTAATGCTACTTAATCTTGCATCGATAGTGAAATGATTTTTTAAAAGTCCAGATCCAAATTGAATCGTATTTTTTAATGTTCCAAAAGAACCGGCACTGTTACTGGTACTAAAATATGCTTTGTTGTTAATTTCATGGGTTGATAAATTAATACTCGCACCAAAAGCACTTGGCCCGTTAGAGGAACTACCCACACCTCTTTGTATTTGTATGCTACTAACAGAAGATGCAAAATCTGGTAAGTTCACTAAAAAAGTACCCATGCTTTCTGCGTCGTTGTATGCTACGCCATTAATGGTAACATTAATTCTGGTGGCGTCGGTACCTCTAATTCTAATGCCCGTGTAACCAATGCCATTGCCTGCATCTGATTGCACTACAACCGACGGTGTTTGGTTGAGTAAAAAGGGGAGGTCTGGACCCAAATTGTTTTTTTGAATGTCGGCTTTGGTTAGGTTTTGTTTGGCAAATGGAGCTCTTTCGGAAGCTCTAATGGCTCTTACTTCGAGGGGTGGGAGTTGAACGCTGTCTTTTTGTATGCTTTGCGCAAACAAGGTTTGACATGCTGTTACAAATAACATTGTTCCCAAAAACTTTTTCATCTTTTTTGTTTTTAAAGTTTATAAATGGGAACAGGGAGAAAGCTATGGGAGGCACTAAAAAAGTGAACACCTTCCCTTCGCAGGCATTACCCTGTTCAGGTTCTACGGGTATTTTCTCAGCCTATGGCAAATTGCATAAGCACCCCGAGGAATTGTTGGCACAAAACTAATTGTAAAAATTGTTGCCACCAACTGTAACTTTATAGGAACTCCTACGTTTTACCAAAAAACACCTACTATGTTTAAGAAACTATCCCTTTTTGTAGCCATTCTAATGGTCATTATTACGAGTGCATGTACTCAAACCACTAAAAAAATGGTCTTTGATGGTGCAGCCGAGGATAGAAACCTTGCGGGGTTTACTAGTATTAATGTTTCTAATGCCTTTGATGTGTATATTTCTCAGGGCACAGAAGACGCCGTTGGTGTAAGTGCCGATAGTCAAGATGCAACTAAAAACATAAAAACGCATGTATCCGGAGGCGTTTTGTATATCAGTTTTGAAAATAAGGGATGGTGGAATTGGAAAAACAACAAACTCAAAGCCTACATCACTGTCAAAAATTTAGAAAAGTTAACGGTGTCGGGTGCTTGTAATGTTTCTTTTGTAGATGCTATTACAAGTAATAATTTACACATTAGTGTTTCCGGCGCAAGTGATATAAAGGGATCTGTAAAAGTTAATTCCTTAAAAGTAGGAGCGAGCGGTGCTTCTAATATTAGTTTGTCGGGCAAAGCCACCAATACAGATTTTAATGTTTCGGGCGCATGTTCTATAAAATCGTTAGACCTTGTAACCGATAATTCTACTATCGTAGCATCGGGTGCTTCTAATGTTAAATTAACCATCAATCAGTACCTAAAAGCCAATGTTTCTGGTGCCAGTGATATCAGGTATAAAGGAACCGTGAGTCGTTTTGAAACCCGAACCAGCGGTGCTTCTGATATCAAGCCTTATTAATACGTTGAAATATATTTGGTGAACTAGCCTTCTAGCGCTACCTTTGCCCTCCAAACATCGCGAGGTAGAGCAGCGGTAGCTCGTCGGGCTCATAACCCGAAGGTCGGAGGTTCGATCCCTTCCCTCGCAACAAAAAAGACCTCAAATCGGGGTCTTTTTCTTTTTGTAGGTACCTTTAAGGTGCTTTTAATCAAGTATAACCAACCATGAAAGCTGGATTTGTAAATATTTTTGGAAGACCCAATGCCGGCAAGAGTACCTTGCTCAACGCGCTTATTGGCGAAAAAATGGCCATTGTGTCTCCTAAAGTACAAACCACTAGGCACCGTATCAAGGCGTTTTTAAACAATCCAGGCGAGTACCAGATCATATTTTCTGATACGCCAGGTATTATTGACCCAAGGTATAAGCTACATGAACGTATGATGCACGCGGTTAAAACGGCTCTCGAAGATGCCGACGTAGCCCTGCTAATTGTGGATGCCAACGATAATTATGAAGAAACCAGCGCCATTTTTGAGGCTTTAAAGCTAAAAGTGCCGGCTATAGTGGTGCTTAATAAGATAGACGCCGCTGCCAATGGCAAAATTGCCGAGGCTACCGAGTTTTTTGCCACCAAGAGCTATTGCAAGAAGATGGTGAAGATATCGGCGCTTCAAAAAGTGCATTTACAAAAGCTGTTAGCCGAAGTGCTGACATTTTTACCGGAGGGCATGCCTTTTTACAGTGAGGATGATTTGAGTGATATGCCAACCAAGTTTTTTGTGGCCGAGCTAATCCGGGAAAAAATCTACCATTTGTTTGGGGATGAGATTCCATACCATAGCGCCGTTTTGATCAATGAGTTTAAGGAAAAGGAAAATATCATTAAAATTCAGGCCGATATTATCGTGCACCGCGAAACCCAAAAAGCTATTATTATAGGGGAGCGGGGGTCTATGATTCGTGAAATTGGTATTCAGGCCAGACAAGATATTGAAGCCTTTGTAGGACAAAAAGTGTTTTTAGAACTCTTTGTAAAAGTGCGTCCTAAGTGGAGAGATAACGATAGTCAATTAAGAGAATACGGGTATCAATAAATTGATTAACAATTAATTAGATACTATCATTTGAATATTTATTTTAACTATTTTACAAATATATTATGAGCTATACAGTCGCAATTGTTGGAAGGCCAAACGTAGGTAAGAGTACGTTTTTTAACCGCCTCTTAGAGCAGCGTAAAGCCATTGTTGATGACATTAGTGGTGTTACCAGAGATCGTCAGTACGGTGTTACGGAGTGGAATGGTAAAAGTTTTAACCTCGTAGATACGGGTGGCTTTGTGCCAGATTCTTCCGATATGTTTGAAACCGAAATTAGAAAGCAGGTTAGAATTGCTATAGAAGAAGCCAACGCTATCATATTTATGGTGGACGTGGCAACCGGTATAACCGATTTGGATGATGCCATGGCAGACATGTTAAGACGTACACCCAAGCCGGTGTATGTTGTGGTAAACAAGGTGGATAATGGAACCAGAGAGCTAGAAGCAACCGAATTTTACGGTATGGGTTTTGAGCATAACTTCTTCGTTTCCAGTATCTCAGGAAGTGGTACCGGAGATTTAATGGACGCTATTACGTCCCAAATTAAACCAGATGATGCGGAGGTAGAAATATCAGGTTCTGACATTCCTAAGTTTGCTATTATTGGTCAGCCCAATGTAGGTAAGTCGTCACTTCTAAATGCACTTGTAGGCGAGGAGCGTACCATTGTAAGTGATATTGCTGGTACAACCCGCGATACCATTCATACCCATTACAATCTATTTCAAAAAGAATTTATATTAATTGATACGGCGGGAATCAGAAAGAAGTCTAAAGAAAAGGATGACCTCGAGTTTTACTCCATTATCAGAGCCGTTAAGGCCATGGATGAGGCCGATGTTTGCTTTATTGTGATTGATGCCCACAAGGGTGTGACCGGGCAAGACATCACTATTTTTAGTTTGGCTGCCCGCAAAGGAAAGGGTGTTGTAGTGCTTGTAAATAAGTGGGATCTCGTTGAAAAAGAGACGAATACAGCACGTGACTACGAGAAAAACTTGAAGCAAAAATTAGCACCTTTTACAGATGTCCCGATCCTGTTTATTTCGGCAAAAGAAAAAACCAGGATCTTTAAAGCCATCGAAAGTGGGTTAGAGGTTTTTGAAAGCAAGCGCCGTAGAATACCTACTTCTCAATTAAATGAAGTGATGTTAAAAGCCGTAGCTGCTTACCATGCTCCGGTGGTTAGAGGAAATACAGTAAAAATTAAATATGTAACGCAACTGCCTACGCCGGTGCCTTCTTTTGCATTTTTTACCAATTATCCGGAAGATATCAAGTCGCCGTACCGTAATTACCTCGAAAACCAGCTCAGAAATAGTTTTAATTTTAAAGGTGTGCCTATTCGCATTTACTTTAGAAAAAAATAAAATATCGGTTAAAAAATTTGTCAATTTGAAACTGACTCTTATCTTTGCACACAATTATTAACTCAAAAAAACAAATACAATGAAAAAAGTATTCGCAATCTTAGCTGTAGTAGCTTTCGTAGCATGTAACTCTGGTGAAAACAAAGAAGCTGCTGCTGACACAACTGCAACTGTAGACACAACTGCTGTATCTGCTGATACAACTGCTGTTGATACAACTGCTGCTGCTGTAGATACAACTAAAGCTGCACACTAGTCGTATTTGTTATAAAACATATACTTCTTGCAAGAAGGTCCTCACGACAAAGTCGTGAGGATTTTTTTTTGTGCCAGTTTGTACCGGTTTCCTATGAATGTACCAGCTTGGCATCAATATTGTTTAGTTCTATGTGCAATAGATTAGAGACGGGCCTCCGGCCCGTTGTGACAATTTGACCCAGATATCATGATAAAAGAGAACATGTTTTTTAGATCAGAAGAGGATACAGACTTTATGCCCATCATCCCTATGAATGAGCAGGAGTCTGAACAGGATAAAAATATGGTGATACCTTCGGAGCTTGCCATTTTGCCACTGCGCAATACGGTATTGTTTCCAGGGGTGGTGTTGCCAATTACGGTGGGTAGAGATAAAAGCATCAAGGCGGTCAATGACGCATATAAAGCTGACAAGCTTATTGGCGTGGTATCTCAAAAAGATGCCAATATTGAGGAGCCGGTTGCTGCAGATTTATGTAGCGTGGGTACGGTGGCCAAAATTATCAAGCTTATTAAAATGCCAGATGGTGGCACTACCATTATTATTCAGGGTAAAAAAAGGTTTGAGCTGGTTTCTATGCTCACCGACGACCCTTATTTTAAGGCGAGTATCAAAATATTTGAAGACGACGCCAGCCCAGAGGGGGACGATTTTGCGGCTATTGTAAGCAGTATTAAAGACCTGGCAACGCAAATTATTCAGCTATCCCCTAATCTTCCAACAGAGGCGGGAATCATTTTAAAGAGTATCGAAAACCCTTCTTTTCTCATAAATTTTGTAAGCAGCAACTTAAATAGTGACATTGCAGAAAAGCAAAAGTTATTGGAAATCAATGATATAAATACCAGAGCTGAAAGTTTAATTTTAATTCTTCAAAAAGAACTTCAGTTTGCAGAGCTTAAAAATAAAGTAACCAATAAAACCAGAACCGAGCTAGATAAACAACAGCGGGATTACTTTTTACAGCAGCAATTAAAGAGCATCAAAGACGAGCTTGGGGGAGATTCCAACGAGCGTGAAATTGCGGATATGAAAAAGAAGGCCGAAGGCAAGAAATGGCCGGAAGCTGCAAAAAATGCATTTGACATGGGTGTGGCCAAACTAGAGCGCATGCATCCAACTACCCCCGATTATTCGGTGGTGTACAATCACCTCGACTTAATGCTTGACCTTCCATGGGACAGCTATACTTCTGATAATTATGACCTTAAAAATGCCAAAAAAGTACTGGATTTTGATCATTACGGGATGGCAAAAATTAAGAGCCGTATCCTCGAATACCTAGCCGTTTTAAAGTTAAAAGGTGATATGAAAAGCCCTATTTTATGCTTTTTAGGCCCTCCGGGTATTGGTAAAACCTCACTTGGTAAGTCTATTGCGCATGCCATTGGTCGTAAATATGTGCGTTTGAGCCTTGGCGGTTTACACGACGAAAGTGAAATTAGGGGTCACCGCAAAACCTATATAGGGGCGATGCCGGGCCGTATCCTTCAAAATATTAGAAAATGTAAGTCTTCAAATCCGGTAATGATACTGGATGAAATAGACAAAATTGGTGCCGACCACCGTGGCGATCCTTCATCGGCATTATTAGAGGTATTGGATCCGGAGCAAAACAGCAATTTTTACGACAATTACCTAGAGCTCGAATACGACCTTTCTAAAGTGTTGTTTATTGCTACTGCTAATAATATTCAAAATATTCAGCCGGCATTACGCGACCGCCTAGAAATTATTGACCTCAGTGGCTACGCTGTAGAAGAGAAGGTTGAAATTGCTAAAAAGCACCTCGTGCCTAAGCAAAAAGAAGCCCATGGCCTCGAAAAAGTGAATTTTAAAATTGCCGATAAGGTCCTTGAAAAAATTATTGAAAACTATACCAGAGAAAGTGGCGTCCGTGAACTTGATCGTCAGCTAGCATCCGTTATGCGTTTTCAGGCCAAAGAATATGCGACCAAAAACAAAGTAAAAACCACTTTAACGGCGCCAGATATCGAAAAAATACTGGGTCAAGCCCGCTATAGCAACGAAATATACAAGTTGGCCAATATGCCAGGTGTGGCTGTGGGTCTTGCCTGGACCTATGTGGGTGGCGATATTTTATTTATTGAAACCATTTTAAGTGAAGGCAAAGGCGAGTTAAAGCTTACCGGTAATTTGGGTAATGTGATGAAGGAGAGTGCGACCACTGCGTTAAGTTATTTACAAGCCAACGCTAAAAAATATGGTATCGATCCTGCTGTGTTTTCTACAAAGAATATTCACGTGCACGTGCCAGAAGGTGCTACGCCAAAAGATGGTCCAAGTGCGGGCATTACCATGCTTACTTCTTTAACATCTGCATTTACGGGTAAAAAAGTAAAACCTTATTTAGCCATGACCGGCGAAATCACACTTCGTGGTCAGGTGTTACCGGTAGGGGGCATTAAAGAAAAAGTATTGGCGGCCAAAAGATCTGGCTTGAAAGAAATTATCATGTGTGCGCAAAATGAAAAAGATGTCAATGAAATTGACAAGGCATTTATTAAAGGAGTAACTTTTCATTATGTAAAAACAATGCAGCAGGTTGTTGACCTTGCCCTTGTTTAATTATTAAAAATTACACCTGTTTTATGCGCGCCTGTTTACTCTTTGTTTTTTTATGGCTTGGAGTAGTGCATGCTTTTGCGCAAACACAGGGCGGCAATCCGGTATTTAGTTTTTTAAAAAATCCGGCTAGCGCCAATATAGCTGCACTGGGTGGATCTAATGTTTCTTTAATTGGAAACAATGTTGCAGCAGGTTTTTCAAATCCATCCTTACTAAGGCCAGCGCATCATGGTCAGGTAGCTACTTCTTTTGCTAGTTTACTTGCGGGCATTAATCAGTACAGTTGTATGGCTGGCTATACATTGGGTGCGCAAAATGTAGGACTCGGTGTTCAGTATGTAAATTATGGAAGCATCGATCAAACTGATGCCGCTGGTGCTGTCTTAGGCGTGTACAATCCATCCGATGTAGCCGTACAACTTAGTACGAGTATACCATATAAAGAAAATTTTTGGCTGGGTGCTACTGCAAAATTTATTCATTCTAATTATGGGCAGTACCGTTCCTCTGCACTTGCGGTAGATGCATCGATTACCTATTTTAATGAAGCCAATGGAGTGCAAGCTGGCCTCGTTGTTGGTAATATAGGAACGCAGTTAAATGCCTACACAGGCGCTGTTAAAGAGGAATTGCCTTTTGATATTACGGCAGGTATTTCAAAAAAATTAGCAGAAGCACCGGTTCAATTTTCACTCACACTACAGCAGTTACAACGCTTTAATTTATTAGGATCAGATACCACATTTATTTTGTCTGAATCTGGTAAATATTTTTCAAGCTTTGATAAATTGATGTCGCATGTAGTGATTGGTGCGCAATTATCTGTCAATGAAAATATTCAGTGCAATGTAGGGTACAATGTTTTGCGCAGGCAATCTTTAAATGGGTACAATATCACCAACGGATTAAATGGTGTAACATTTGGCGTAGGTGTATTACTAGATAAACTGCATATCAATTACGCCACGGGTTTTTACCAGCGCAATATGTTTCATCAGTTGTCACTCAATTTTAATTTTGTCAACAAAGCGCTGTAGTGCCCCGCAGTTATTAAAACATCTTTATTTAGTTCCACCTTTTTTAGGAAGCACTGCTTTTGGTTTGTCTACCGTTTTGTCTTGTGGTTTTGTAACCACAGCAGGAGGAGGTGGTGTTTGTTTTTTAGGATCGGAAGGTTTAGGATCTGTTACGGGTTTTGTGTCTGTTGCTTTTTGTGATTCGGGTGCAATGTCTTCTGCTTTAATATTAAGCGGCACTTCATAATCGCCTTCTGTACCCGTTCCTACATCTTCACTTTCGGCACCTAATACAGGCGCTGTATTGTTTAAGTAATCTAACATTATTTCGTTTTCAACCATATCAGGTTTGCTAAAGGTAAGTCTGGTATCTATGCCGCAGTTAGCATCTGCAACAGCTTTTCCAAAAAAGTAACCCCAAATTGGAAGCACGGCTCTACCACCTTGTCCCCAAGCACTTTCTTTATTAAAATGTATAAAACGGTCGTCGGCGCCAACCCATCCACCTGCAATAAGTTGAGGGGTATAGCCAATAAACCAGCCATCACTGTTTTCGTTGGTGGTTCCTGTTTTTCCTGCAATGGCCATATCAGGCACATAACTCCACATGCCGCGTCCTGTTCCGGCGCGCATCACACCTTCCATCATTTTTGCAACAGAGTATGCCGTTACTTCACTAATAACTTCTTTTCTTTTTGGCGTAAAAGTAGCTAGTACATTTCCGTTTCTATCTTCGATACGCGTGATGTACATGGGTTTTACATTAAAACCCTTTCCCGGAAACATGCTATAACTCTGCATCATTTCATACAAAGAAATTTCACAAGCACCGAGTGCAATAGATGGATACGGATCAATTTTTGAAGTAATGTCGGTGCGTTTTAAAAATTCAACCAAACGTTTAGCGCTGTTATTGCCTTCGGTATCTAATTGTTTTAAAATATACGCCGAGGCGCAGTTACGCGACTGTGCAAGTGCTGCTGCCATTGGCATAGACTGTCCTGTACAAGATTTACTTGTGGCAGGAACTAGGCCATAGCTTCCAAAACTTTGTTGTTGATCATACACCGTTGTATTAGGTGTAAAGCCAGCTTCTTCTATTGCTAGGCTATAAAGTAGGGGCTTCATGGTAGAGCCTACTTGTCTTTTGGTATTTATATTAACGTGGTCGTATTTAAAACTTTTAAACCCAACGCCACCAACCCATGCTTTTACTTCGCCTGTTAAAGGATCCATCACCATAAAACCAGCTTGTAACATTTGACGGTGGTACTTGATGGAATCATAAGGCGTCATCACGGTATCTTTTTCACGCGAATCGTTCCATGCAAAAATGCGCATGTTTACTTTTTCAAAAAATGTTTTTTTAATTTCTTCTTCATCCAGTCCTTCATTTTGAAGGTTGCGCCAACGGTCCGATTGCTTCATCGAATTTTGCAAAACATTTTCATACCCTTTCCAAATACTTCCGTCTTTGATATTGGCTTGGGTGTTAAATATTTTTTGCAAGTAGTTCATGTGCTTACCCACAGCTTCCTCGGCATACTGTTGCATGCGTGGATTGATGGTGGTATATATTTTTAAACCATCCCGGTAAAGGTTGTAGTTGTCACCATTTTGTTTGGTGTTTTCTTTACACCATTTTTTTAATTCTTCACCAAGGATCATTCTAAAATAGGGGCCCAATCCCGCCGACTCATCAAGCTTTTTATAATTAAGCTCGATAGGGGTTAGTTTTAGTTTTGCAGCCTCTGCCTCTGGCAAATAATTGTTGCGCACCATTTGACTAAGTACCGTGTTACGTCTGTCAAGTGCTAATTTTGGATTGCGGCGAGGGTTGTACAGGGTACTTCCTTTTAGCATGCCAATTAGTACGGCTGCTTCTTGAACATTTAAACGGTCTGGTTCTTTTTGAAAAAATGTTTTAGCAGCATTTCTGATGCCAAACACATTGTCACCAAATGCAACGGTATTTAAATAGAGCGTTATAATTTCTTCTTTGGTAAAATTTCTTTCGAGCTTAACGGCAATCAATGATTCTTTAATTTTTTGAATCATGCGGAGTAAAATATTACTCGTACTCCAGTTATTGGTAAATAAATTTTTTGCCGTTTGCATGGTAATGGTACTAGCGCCACCTTCACTACCTAAAAAAAATAGGGCCCTACCAAGCGAGCGGGGGTCAATACCCTTGTGGTCATAAAAGCGTTCATCCTCGGTAGCTACTAGCGCATTTACAACATGCTTACTAATGTCTTTGTATTGAACGTTTATGCGGTCTTCCAAATAAAATTTACCCATCAGGGTTCCATCCTGTGCATATACCTGACTAGCAAGTGATGCTGTAGGGTTTTCGATATCATCGATAGAAGGCATGCTACCAAGCCATCCAAAATTAATCATCAGTAAAAACACACCTAGGCCACCTAGGCTCCAAAAAAAGATGCGCCAAAAGACACGAACAGGTTTTGACATTTCCATAATAATGCGTTTAATATAATGGGCCTTCCTCTTTTTTGGCAGGCTGCTTATTTATTTCTTTTTCTATTGTTTCTCTTTGCTTTAATACTGCTAAAACGGCCGTTGCTTTTTTGGCCATCGAAGTTCCTTTGTATTCTGTGATAATTTTATTTAGTTTTTGGGTAGCAGCGCTATCTTCTTTGTTTTTCATAAGTAGCGTTGCTTCCATAAATAAAAATTGTGGCGCCCAAATATCTTTGCCATAGGTAGCGGTAGCTTCATCTTTTAGTGCAAGTGCTTTTTCGTATTCTCCTTTTGTAAAATATTCGTAAATACGTAAATAGGC
>JAGWVE010000067.1 GCA_018971025.1 Bacteroidota bacterium
AAGATTATCAGAGAAGTTGAAAAAACAGAATACCGTTACAACCGCTCCGAAGATTTAAAACCCCAACCGCAATCACCTTCTTTTCATAGCGATGCGGTTTGTTACAATGCATGTAAAATTTCGGAAGACGTTAATGCGCATGCACTAGTAGGTATGACACAAAGTGGTTATACTGGCTTTATGCTAAGTAGCTTTAGGCCTTCTTCCCCATTGTTTATTTTTACCAAAGAAAGATCACTGGTAAATCAATTGAGTTTAAGCTGGGGTGTTCGTGCATTTTACTACGCCGAAGAAGAAAGTTTAGATGATATTGTTACAGATCAAATTAACATTTTAAAAGAGCGTGGTTTTGTAAAAGAAGGTGACGTTGTCGTAAATACCGGCAGCACCCCAATTGCAGACCACTTACCTACCAACGTAATTAAGCTCACAACAGTCAAATAATGACAAAATATTAATATTAATACCCAAAAGATTCCTCAAAACGAGGAATCTTTTTTATTTTAGAGAATCATTAATTGCCTACCCTATGAAAAAAGTATTTACAGTAGTTACCCTTCTCGTTTGCATGATTGCAAACGCACAAGAAGTAAGTATTATTCCGCAGCCTACTAGTTTAAAAATAAATGAAGGCGCTTTTAGTATTTCAGCAAAAACGCCTCTTCAAATTAAAACTGCCGGGCAGCAAAAAGCGGCTAACTTTTTAAATAAGTATTTGCAGCAGTTTTATGGCTTTCAATTAAAAGTAACAGTTGGCACTGGTGCAAAAAATGCCATTTGCCTTGTTAATACCAATAAAGATGCTGTTAAAGGCACGTATACTTTAGAATCTTCTAATAATGGTGTTGCTATTAATGGCGCCAACGAAGAAGGTGTATTTTATGGTGTTCAATCGCTCATTCAATTGTTACCGATTCAAAAATCAGCAACATTAAATATTCCTGCAGTAAGCATTTTGGATCAACCAAGATTTGTTTATAGAGGTATGCACTTAGACGAAGGACGCCATTTTTTTGGTGTAGACTTTGTAAAAAAGTATATCGACTTTATAGCGATGTATAAATTAAATACCTTTCATTGGCATTTAACCGAAGACCAAGGTTGGAGAATCGAAATTAAAAAATATCCAAAATTAACCAGTGTAGGCGCATATCGAAATGCTACTATTATTGGACGTTATCCAGGTAAAGGAAGTAACAATACAAAATATGGCGGTTTTTACACGCAAGCACAAATCAAAGAAATTGTAAAATACGCAGCTGATAGATTTGTTACCATCATTCCTGAAATTGAAATGCCAGGTCATGCAAGTGCTGCTATTGCTGCTTATCCGGAGCTTAGCTGTTTTCCTGAAGAATCAACTAAAGCGATACCTAACATGCATAGTGCTGCAACACTAGAGGCGCTAAAAAAGCCAGGTACTAAAATTGTACAAGAAACATGGGGTGTATTTGAAGACGTATTTGTTCCTTCCGATAACACTTTTACATTTTTACAAAATGTATTAGATGAAGTGATGGCTTTATTTCCTTCTACCTACATTCATATTGGTGGAGATGAGTGTCCTAAAGAATCTTGGAAAAGATCTGAATTTTGTCAAAAACTCATCAAAGAAAAAGGCTTAAAAGACGAGCATGGTTTACAGAGTTATTTTATTGGCAGAATTGAAAAATATTTAAACAGCAAAGGTCGTCAAATTATTGGATGGGATGAAATCTTAGAAGGTGGTCTTGCTCCTAACGCAACCGTTATGAGTTGGCGTGGTGAAAAAGGTGGTATTGAGGCTGCTAAAGAAAAGCACACGGTTATTATGACACCAGGTGGCTGGATGTATTTTGATCACCAACAAAATAAAAAAGAAGATTCTGTAACGATTGGTGGATACACGACCATTCAAAAAGTATACAGCTACGAACCACTTCCTAAAGAAATGGATCCTACCGATCACAAATATGTATTAGGTGCTCAAGCCAACGTTTGGTCTGAATATATGAACAATACCGCCAAAGTAGAATACATGGTATTCCCACGTATGAGCGCATTAAGTGAAGTACTATGGAGTTCTAAAGAAAACAAAAGCTGGCCTTCTTTTGAAAAGAAATTATTACATGAATTTAAGCGCTACGATAATTTTAAAATCAATTACAGTAAAGCTTATTTTAATCCAGAGAACAACTAGTATTTAAGCAATAACGAGAAGATATGATAGACGCATTTGAAAAAATTCCGGTTCAGATTTTTCCTTCCCCAAAAGAAGGATCCGCATTTGTGGCACAGGAAATTGCTGCACTTATTAAAGAAAAAGCAGCAGCAGGTAAAACCTGTGTACTTGGTTTAGCAACGGGCTCTACCCCTATTAAATTATACCAAGAACTTGTTAGACTCCACAAAGAAGAAGGACTGAGTTTTAAAAATGTAGTTACATTTAATTTAGATGAATACTTTCCGATAGAGCAGGATGCACCACAAAGTTATTGGAGCTTTATGCATCATCATTTGTTTAACCACATCGATATAGATCCAAAAAATATTCATATCCCTAGTGGCAAATGGCCCAAAGAAGAAATTAAAAAATATTGCGCCGAATATGACGCTGCCATTGTTAACGCAGGTGGCATCGATTTACAAATTTTAGGTATTGGTGGTAATGGACATATTGGATTTAACGAACCAGGTTCAAGTATCATTTCAAAAACGAGACTTGTAAACCTTGCTAACAATACCAGACTTGCTAATGCCTACGAGTTTTCGCATTTATCAAAAGTACCTCGTTTAGCGGTTACCATGGGTATTGGTACCATCATGCAATCGAAACGCATTTTACTGTTAGCATTTGGCAACAAAGGTGAAATTATAACCAAAGCTGCAGAAGGTGATGTGACTGAACAGGTTCCTGCTAGTATTTTACAAGAACATCCTGATTGTACTTTTATTGTAGACACCACTGTTTCTGAATCATTAACGCGTATAAAATCGCCGTGGTTAACGGGCAATTGTGTTTGGGATAAAAAATTAATGAAACGTGCTGTAATTGAGCTTTCATTAAAACTAGGCAAAGAAGTATTAAGCCTTACGGCCAGAGACTACAACGAAAACGGTTTAGCAGATTTACTCGTTGAAAAAAGTGATGCCTACGAAATTAATTTAGAAGTATTTTATATGCTTAGGGATAGCTTAACAGGTTGGCCAGCAGGCAAGCCCAATGCCGTTATACCGGCGCATCCAGAAAGAAGCAATCCGTATCCAAAAAAATGTTTGATATTTTCTCCTCACCCCGACGATGATATCATTAGCATGGGTGGTACGTTCATGCGTTTACATGATCAGGGCAACGAAGTACATGTGGCGTATCAAACCAGTGGAAATATTGCCGTATCTGATGAGTTTGTAACACGCTTTTTAGATTTTGCGGTAGGTTTCGAAGACTTATTTGGCATCGACAATAAAAAGAGTCAAGAAATTTTACAAGCAGCTCGTAATTATATTGCGACCAAACAAAAAGGTGGTTTAGATTCTCCAGAAATCAGAGCCATCAAAGGTTTAATCAGACAATGTGAGGCTAAAGCAACCTGCAGGTATGTTGGATTAAAGGAACATCAATATCATTTCCAAAATTTACCTTTTTATGAAACTGGTAAAATAGAAAAGAATCCAATGGGTGAAGCAGATGTGCTGCAAACCATGGAACTTTTAAGAAAAATTCAGCCGCATCAAATTTATTGCGCAGGCGATTTAGCGGATCCACATGGTACGCATAAAGTTTGCTTAGACGTTGTATTTGAGAGTATGCGCCGATTAAAAGCTGCTGGTGATGCTTGGGTAAAAGACTGCTGGGTATGGTTATACAAAGGCGCTTGGCAAGAGTGGGATATTGCAGACATTGAAATGGCGATTCCAATGAGTCCTGACCAGGTTATTAAAAAACGTTTTGGCATTTTTATACATCAATCACAAAAAGACAGTGTTCCATTTCAGGGATCTGATATGCGCGAATTTTGGCAAAGAGCAGAAACACGCAATGCCAATACCGCACAATTGTATGCAGCTTTAGGTCAAACTAAATATGCAGCCATTGAAGCATTTGTGAGATGGCATTATTAACAGAAAACATATCATGGTCAAAAGCATGGCAAGAGCGTCGTTTTAGAAATAAAACCATCATTGCCCTGCTTTTGGTAACCATCATTTTAACCCTGCTTCCAACTTTTTTTGCTTTTATAGAAAAAAGAGAAGGTATGGTGTTGCAAGACTATCTGCTTGACGCCATTCCTGCCATGGATGTTTCGATCCCTACTTTTATCATTATCTGGACTGTGGTAATTTTGGTGTTGTACAGAATCTACCAAAATCCTAGGCTTTTTTTAGTTGTTGCATATGGTTTTATTTTAATGTGTTTGGCCCGTATATTAACCATTAGCCTGCTGCCACTTAACCCACCTACCGGAATTATAACTTTACAAGACCCCATTGCTAATATTGCCTATGGCGGAAATGGCATTTTTATCACCAAAGACCTGTTTTATTCGGGCCATACGGGCAATATGTTCTTATTTTTTCTGTGTTTAGAAGCTAAATGGGACAAAATAATCACCCTTACAGCCTCCTTTTTAATTGGTTTACTGGTACTTATACAGCATATACATTACAGCATAGACGTATTTGCCGCCTTTATTTTTACTTATTTTATCTATTTAGGAGCCAAAAAAATAGCTTTTTTTTAATGGATTGTTTACCTTTGTATGTTCATAGCCTTTAGTTAGGTAACATATTAATAATCATTCCTTAACACAAAAGTCATACTTATACATGAGTACAGTAAGCATGAAAATATGGGACAGCAGTTTTGAACTGGGAGACGCTGTTACTGAAGAGCAATTGGCCTTTTTTAAGGAGCATGGTGTGATTGTTTTTAGAAATTTTTTACCAAAAGAGCAAGTAGCAACTTATATAACGGAGCAGCAAAGATTAGAAGCGCAGTGGTTAGCAGAAAAAAAAGAAAAAGTAAACGGTATTCCTTTAAAATTTGGTAAAGACGATAAAGGCAACACCACTATTCAGAGACTTTGTTTTAGCTCACTACATAGTGAACCTTTACATCAACTTTTAGCTGACCCTCGCCTACAAGCCTTAACTGCATTTTTACACCCTTACGAAGGTCGTGTTGCAGAAAATGAAAAAGATGGTTTGGTAATCAACAATTATATCAACACGCCAAATAGTACGTTCACGCAAATGGGTTGGCACACAGATAGTCCTCGTGATTTATTTATGGGTCAAAAAATTATGCCCATGCTTAACGTTGGCATTCATTTAGACACTTGTCCTTTTGACAATGGTGGATTAAGGGTTATACCTGGTACACATACACAAGGCATGTTTAAATTACTCTTTGGTAAAAAGTATTTCTTAGATAATAACGACGATCCTCGCGAAGTTGGTTTTAATATCAACGCTGGCGATTTATCGGTGCATGATGGACGTTTATGGCACCGCGTTAAGCAATCGCCTAATTATGGTGAAGCTAGTAGACGCCGCGTCATGTATGTTCCTATTGTTACTGGTAAATACAAACCAAAAGACGAAAACAGCAAAACGCCTTTCTACCATAGATTTACGGGCAAGGTTCACCACTAATTTTTACCAATCATGATGCCATTTGCATTAATTACTGGCGGAGGCAAAGGCATTGGTAAATGTATTGCCACAGAACTTGCTAAAAGAAAGTATCCAGTACTTTTAGTAGCAAGAGATGAAAAGTCTTTACAAGAACATGCGACTACCCTTTCCAATACCTATGGCGTAGCGGCGCATTACCTTGCATTAGACTTAGGTAAACTAGGTGCTACACAAATATTAATGGACTGGATTATCTCCAACAATTATAATGTAGGCATACTTGTAAACAATGCGGGTTATGGATTAAGTGGTCCTTTTTCAAAATACAGTGCCAACGACCACATCGAAATGATGCGTGTTAATATGGAAGTGCCCGTTGCATTAACGTCTGCACTTTTACCAATGCTTACAAAAAATGCACCTGCTTATATTTTAAATGTTGCAAGCTCTGCCGCATACCAAGCAGTACCAGGATTATCTGCGTATGCAGCATCCAAATCTTTTGTATTGAGTTTTAGCAGAGGTCTCAGACATGAGCTAAAAAACACCGGCGTATCCGTTACAGCGGTAAGCCCAGGCTCTACCGACACAAACTTTGCCAACAGAGCCGATGTAGGCGTAAAAGCGCTTAAAACCGCCGAAAAAGTTAATATGACACCAGAAGCAGTAGCTGCCATTGCAGTAACTGCGTTATTTAACAAGAAACCAGAAGTAATTACCGGCTTTATTAATAAACTGGGGGCCTTTTTAGTATGGTTATTACCTAAAAAACTAGCAGAATCAACCGCTGCAAGCCTTTATGGCCTATAATTTTGAATAAAAAAGCATTCCTTTTTTGCCGTTAATCTTTTAGAGATTATATTTGCAACCCCTTAGGGTAATGGCTGCGTAGCTCAACTGAATAGAGCATCTGACTACGGATCAGAAGGTTTTAGGTTTGAATCCTAACGCGGTCACAAAGCCTCACAGAAATGTGAGGCTTTTTTTATGCAGTAAACTCATGGCGCCTGCACGAAGTGCAGGCGAGTGGCTATGATGCGCGGCGTTGCCAAAGGCATAAGCAAGCGTGTGATAGCCACTAGCCAGACGCGGTAGCGTCAAGGCGCCACATAAAAAACATTTATAAAAAAAGCCGAGCACCTTGTGAGGCTTTGGGTAAGCCCACTACGAAAGGAACGAGCGAACGAAGTGAGCGAGAATCCTTAAAACAAAACCCACAAATTCCTTACATTCGCGCAAATAATCTCCTCAACAAGCAAACATGAAAAACGAGAAAGACCTCATTGCACGTAGCGGTAACACCTGCGAACTTTGTAAATCAACAGCTAACTTAAGTGTATATGAAGTTCCTAAAAATAACGAAGAAGGCATTCTCATTTGCGCAAAATGCACTGCTCAAATCAACAAAAAAGAAGCATTAGATAGCGCGCACTGGGCTTGTTTAAATGAAGCGATGTGGAGTGAAGTTCCGGCGGTACAAGTAGTAAGCTGGCGTTTATTAAATAGATTAAAAGACCAAAGTTGGGCTGCAGATGCACTAGACATGATGTATTTTGATGACGATACGATGGCATGGGCAAAATCTACTGGCGATCATGAAAATGATGGCAGTGTAGATTTACACAAAGACATCAATGGAATGATACTACAAGATGGCGACACCGTGGTGCTTACAAAATCTTTGGATGTTAAAGGTTCTACCTTAAATGCTAAACTAGGTACAGTCGTTAAAAACATTAGACTGGTAGCCGACAACACCGAGCAAATTGAAGGAAAAATAGAAGGACAAACCATTGTTATCCTTACCAAATATCTAAGAAAGGGCTAATCAAAAATTACCATTAAAAATAAATCAAACTACCACTTAGTTTTCCATTACTTAATGAGAGTGCTGGTGCAGGTAGTTTGATGAAGTTTAAAAATGTGAGCACACCCCTCACCCATTTTTTATTTGATTTAATGCGTTCAAAATCTACATCAAGAGACAAATAATATTGGCGACTTCTTTTTAAATCGGGACGCGTGTAATATTGGTTATTTACCATCCAGCCGTTTTCATAACCACCATAGGTATTATCAATACCATATCCGGTAGCAATGTTTAACCATTTGGGAACTTGTGCTTCGGGCCAAATACTTTTAATGTTGGCACTTAACCAAATGGTTTGTGCATTGTAATCTTTTAAAAACCTTTCTGGCAAAGACTTTCCAAAGTAATTATTGGCACGCGCCTGAATGGCAGGGTCGGCGTAATTGGTATAATGTGCACTATATTTTAAACGAAATTTTTGTTCTTTCCATTTTAGTTGCTGCGCACTCCATAATAAAACACCCGCTGTATTTGCCGTCATATCCAACCAACTCCAACCCCAATTATCAGAAAAACCATCCATGGTTTCAATAATGGTTAAATACGAAATACTCGTAAGTGCAGATAGTGTTACTGCCTTTTTTTCTGAAACACCAGTCCATGCCCAAGCTTTATGGCTAATACGGGCTAGGTTATAACTAGAATAAAAATGACCTGCTTTATCCATCTGAAGCCACTCTTTTCCATCGTTGTAAAAATGGAAACTACTTCTTGGATAATTGGCATACCATGTTTTATTTAAAGAAATAAAAGAAGCTCCATACGTACCTCCAAATATAGCAGCCACCAAGTGCTTTCTTTTAGTGATAGTAGCAGAATCGGGCGCAATAGCCTCCTGTGCCGAAGCCACAGTCACCAACAAGAAACAAGAAAGGACTAGCAATAAATGACGCATACTATATTTTAAAAGCCTAAATTTAGTGCGAAATTAATTACCCGCATGAAAATTGAGCTTTGGTCTGTTGGCAAACCGCACGAATCGTATGCAAAAATGGGCATCGAAGACTTTTCTAAGCGTATCACTAATTATTTTCCGGCTTGCTGGCATATTATTAGTCCACCAAAAAATGCGGGCAGTTTAGCAGAAGCTGCATTAAAAAAAGCAGAAGCTACCATTATTTTACAGGGCCTAGACCCTTCCGATTATTTGGTTTTATTAGACGAAAGAGGTCAAACCTTTACGTCGCCTAAACTGGCTAGTTTTTTGCAACAAAGAGCCAACGAGAGCACCCGTAAGATTGTTTTTTTAATAGGTGGCGCGTTTGGTGTAGATGAATCCGTGTTTAATAGAGCTAACTTTTGCTGGAGCTTATCACCGCTTGTATTCCCACATATGCTGGTTAGACTTATTTTAGCAGAGCAGGTATACCGGGCATGCACCATTTTAAGAAACGAAAAATACCACCACAACTAATTTATGTATACCATCACCCTCACCCTTTTAGTAATTACTGTTGCGCTTTCCTTATTTGGTTTTGCCAACAAAAAAGTAATCAACGATTTTATTTTTTATCCGCCTGCAATTAAAAAAGACAATGAGTGGTGGCGCTTTATTACCAATGGTTTTATCCATGCCGATCTTGGACATTTAGCTTTTAACATGTTCTCGTTGTACATGTTTGGTGATTTTGTAGAAAAATATTTTATTGTTTTATTCAATGAAAAAGGCAAGGCGCTTTATTTAGCCATGTACTTAACGGCGCTAGTTATTTGCTTAATTCCTACCTATATCATGCAGCGTAATAACAATCATTACAGAAGCCTTGGCGCCTCCGGCGCCGTTTCTGCAGTGGTATTTGCGGGCGTGTTTTTAGATCCGACCATAAAAATTGGACTCTTTATAATTCCCCCCATTATTCCTGGTTTTATTTTTGGACCGCTCTATTTACTCATGACTATTTACATGTCTAAAAGAGGTGGCGACAATATCAACCACTCGGCTCACT
>JAGWVE010000068.1 GCA_018971025.1 Bacteroidota bacterium
ATTCAAACGACAATTCTAACGCCGTAACAGCCCAAAACAATGAAATCAAAACGGGTGGTGCCAAACTCATTCAAGTAGATGGCAAATACAATGTGTGGACTAAAAAAATTGGAGATGGAAAAATTAAAGTATTGCTATTACATGGTGGCCCAGGTTTTACCCACGATTATATGGAATGCTTTGAGGATTTTTTACCCAAAGAAGGCATTGAAATTTATTATTATGATCAGCTAGGTTGTGGCTACTCCGATATTCCAACCGACACTTCTTTGTATAATATTGCACGTTTTGTAGAAGAAGTTGAACAAGTTAGAAAAGGTTTAGGACTCGAAAACTTTTACATACTAGGCCACTCTTGGGGCAGCATGCTTGCCATGGAATATTTAGATAAATACCAGCAGCATGTAAAAGGCGCTGTATTATCTAATATGACTGCAGGGATTCAAAGCTATACGGCGTATACGCAAAAATTAAAAGAAAAATATTTAGTGGCCGAAGACTTAAAAAAATATGATTCACTTGATAAAGCAAAAGCTTACAATACACCTGAGTTTCAGAACTTATTAATGGATAAATTATACACCAAAGTAATTTGTCAGTTACCAGTTGACAAATGGCCTGAACCATTAATGAGAGCATTTAAAAAGGCTAATATGTCTGTGTATATTCAAATGCAGGGTGTAGATGAGTTTCATGTAACTGGAAACTTTAAAAACTGGGAAATGTGGGATAGGCTTCCAAACATAAAAGTACCTACCCTCGTTATTGGTGGCATGAATGATGAGATGGGGCCTGACGACATGAAAAGAGAAGGGAAACTAATACCTAATAGTCGTACGTATTTATGTCCTAATGGTAGCCACATGAGCATGTACGACGACCAGCAAAATTATTTCACCAATCTCATTCGCTTTTTAAAAGACGTGGATAGCAATCAATTTATTGCTGATAAAAAGTAAATGCAGATGATGATGAATTCCAGCAAAACAAAATACTTTTTACTACTTGCATTTTTATGTTGCGTATTAAATTACGCAAAGGCTCAAAATAAAAGTTTAGACAACCTAAATATCAATCAACTCATTAAACCTGTTGATTCAACTAATATATTTATTGATCCCGGCTATTATATTTGGTGTGGTAGCAGTATTTTAGGTGAGGACGGCAAATACTATTTATTTTATTCCCGCTGGCCACATGGGCCAAGGGTAAAGGATGACGATACCCTCAATTATATTTTTGATGGATTTAAAGGTTGGCAAAAATATTCAGAAATTGCGATAGCAGTTTCAAATAAACCTACAGGGCCTTACAAGCATGTTAAAACGATTTTAAAAGGCAATTTTAATGAACAAAGATGGGATAGGTATACTTTTCACAATCCTCAAGTCAAATATTTTAATGGCAAATACTATTTATACTTTATCAGTAATAGTTTTAATGACAACATGCACTTTTCCAAAATATTAACGAAAGAGCAACTACACTGGTATAAATATAACTGCACGCAAAGAATTGGGATGGCCTCGTCCCCTACTATTGCAGGTTTTTTGAATGGAACTTTTTTTCAAAAGCCAGAACATCTTATTATGCCGGACAGCATCAAAACATATGAAGTAACAGTTAATCCCTCTGTATGTAAGGGGCCCGATGGTCGCTATTACATGATGTATAAATCGAGAAAGCCTGATTTAGGGCATATGACTTTTTGGATGGCCGTAGCAAAC
Organism: Bacteroidota bacterium; assembly: GCA_018971025.1. Taxonomy (GTDB): domain Bacteria; phylum Bacteroidota; class Bacteroidia; order Chitinophagales; family Chitinophagaceae; genus Sediminibacterium. The sequence goes on from JAGWVE010000068.1 coordinate 1,728, forward strand.
AAGCCAGAAGGACCATTTACATACTATAGTGAAGTAAGTTCCAGTGCAGATATGGCATCCGAAGATCCTTATTTGTGGTATGATAAAAAAAGAAAAAGATTTTATGCAATTGCAAAAAACTTTTCTACCAAAAGTAAATCTAATACCGAGTTTGGCTCACTTATTTTACTCACATCAAATGATGGGAAAGATTGGGGTTTAGCCAATTCCTTTATGGTGTCGCCGCGAAAACTTAATTTCACCAATGGTACGGAAGTAATACTATCTAATTTAGAAAGACCATTTTTGCTTTTTGACAGAAAAGGAAAAATACAAGCATTGTTTGCTGCTGCTGCTGTAAAAAGCCCTTTCAACAATAAAACAACATTTGTAAACCCAGAGGAAAATACATTTAATGTTCACATTCCACTGCAAATAAACAAACATCAATAATGGCCTCACGCATAAAAATGGTAAATTCTAAATACATAATTGCATTTTTGATTGCAATGGCCGGACTTCATTTTGGACTTGCGCAAAACAATCATCCAAACGTACTATTTATTGCAGTAGATGATTTACGACCATTTGACTTAAGCTGTTATGGTAATCCAATCATACAATCGCCCTCCATAAATGCACTAGCAAATGAAGGTGTTGTATTCACAAATCAATACACTACGGTTCCTACTTGTGGGGCGTCTAGATGCAGTATGATTACTGGCATGTATCCTAAAACAAAGAGCCATCTTTCAAACGAAGCAGCTGTTTTAACAATATCCAATAAATCCAAAACAGATAGTCCTGAAAGTTTCATAGATAACCTTAGACGAAACGGTTACTACACAGTAGGTATTGGCAAAATCAGCCACTACGTTGACGGTTACGTATACCCATATAATGCGTCAAAAAGTAATAAACTAGAACTACCATACAGTTGGGATGAAATGCTATTTGACCCTGGCAAATGGCAAACAGGCTGGAATGCTTTTTTTGGATATTCAGATGCCAGCAACCGGAACTCAAAACAAAATCAAGTAAAACCATATGAGATTGACGATGTAGCTGACGAAGGATATCCGGATGGCCTCACTGCAAACCTAGCTGTAAAAAAAATTAAAGAATTAGGCAACAAACAACAACCGTTTTTTTTGGCTGTAGGTTTTTTTAAACCACACCTTCCATTTACTGCACCCAAAAAATATTGGGACTTATATGATGAAACAAAAATTAAATTAACACCCTCGCCATCTATCCCAAAAAATGTAAGTAAGTCCAGTTTAATTGAAAGCGATGAATTTAATCAATATGCACTTGGAGAAGAAAAAGCGAATTTAGAGAAGCCTTTGTCAGATGATTATGCGCGTAAATTAAGACATGCATATTATGCAGCGGCTAGCTATACCGATGCTCAAATTGGGAAATTACTATCAACATTAAAGGAAGCTAGATTAGACAAAAACACCATTGTTGTATTATGGAGTGATCATGGGTGGCATCTGGGTGACGACCTGGTATGGGGCAAACACACATTATCTGAATGGGCGCTAAAAAATGTTTTTGTAATCAAGGCGCCCAATGTAAAAGGTGGAAAAAAGATAAACCAAATTACCAGCGCAGTAGATATTTACCCAAGTCTAATGGATCTATGTAATGCTAAAATGCCAATGCCAACAGATGGAAAAAGTTTTACTCCACTGTTGTATTCGAAAAAAAATATTCACGCATCAAATATTGCATACAGCTATTATAATAATGGAATTAGCGTGCGTACCAACAAGTATAGATTAACAAAATATATAAGAGACAATAAACCGGTTATAGAACTGTATGATCATTTGCGAGACCCTTACGAAAACAACAATATTGCAGACAAAAGTCCTAAAATTATTCATTCACTTATGGCACTACTAAACAATGCCAATTGGGATTTGTATACAAAAAAATAATACAAACGCATGAAGGATCTAACAGCCGGAATATATATCAAAAGTACTGACGCATTAAACGGCAGCATCTTCGAAAAAACAACCATCTTGCTAGTTAAGCATAATACAACAGGAACCATAGGCTTTGTAACCAACAAGCCTATGTATAAGTCTTTGCATCAACTCAAAGAATTTAATACGAGTAAACCATTTCCGTTAAATGATGGCGGCCCTGTCGATACAGAACACTTGTTTGTACTTCATAAAAGGCCCGACCTTATTAGTGGAGGCGAACCAATAACCAATGATCTTTTTTTAGGTGGCAATATGCAGCAGGTAATTGAAGCCATTAATAATAGTGGTGCTACCAACCAAGACATTCAACTTTTTATTGGCTACTGCGGATGGGACGCTGGGGAATTGGAAGCAGAAATGGAAGAAGGAAGTTGGGCGCTGGATTAGTGATAAAATGAATTATCAAATCATCAAAATCTTATCTAATGAAACTATATTCAAAATATTTTATAATATTTATTTGCTTTATAGCAGTTTTTGCATTCAGTTCAAATATTGCTGGTGCAATTTTAATTAGTATAGAAAAATACGTTCCAAGATTCATTCAAGCAATTCTATCATTTAGTATTGCGTTTACTTGTTCATTTTTAGTTTCAAAATTTGTTTGGAAAAAAATTAAGTTAGTTAATGTAGATTTCATAAGCAGTACATTAATGGGAGGATTTATTGTAGGATCTATAGGACTTGTTGGAGGCTTTATAGGACCAATCATTTTTTCTCCTGAATCTAATTTAGGACCATTGCTAGGTTTATTTATTACAGGTCCTTTGGGTTTTATAATTGGGATGGTAGTTGGCGCAATCTATTGGAAGGTTAAATTAAAAAAGTAGTGTGCCATAAATTATAATTCAACACATTGTTTGCATGATCAAACTTCTCATTTCCATATTTACCCTACTCCTACTAGGTTGCTCTGACAACCAGGAAACGAATAGGCCAAAAAAGTCTTACAAGCTATTCGCTTCGCAAATAGGTTTGCTTTTTTAAAGCATAAGTTTAAGTGATTGCCAGCTTAGTTTTTTCTCGGATTTTTCGACTGCGTCGTCATCCTCGCAAGTCGCCTTACCCAAAGCCTTACAACTAAACGCTTCGCGTTCAGTTAGCTTTTTTAATACTCGCTCGCTTACAAGAGCAAGCTCTTGACGCTGCTCGCATTAAAAAAGCCTGTCACATACGTGACAGGCTTTGTAGCGAGACCGGGATTTGAACCCGGGACCTCAGGGTTATGAATCCTGTGCTCTAACCAACTGAGCTACCTCGCCAAGAGGTCCATTTAGGGCTGCAAATATAGGGTATCAAATGTTTTAATGGATAGCTAATTCAAACAATTTCTCGTCACCTAAAAAACCAGCGAGTGTATCGCCGGGTAAACAAGGCCCTACACCAGCGGGGGTGCCCGTATATACTAAATCCCCAGGCGATAGGGTAAAGTAGCCAGATATGTGCTCTAAAAGGGTTTCAAAGCTATAAATCATGTCTTGCGTGGTGCCGGATTGTGCTGTTTGGCCGTTTTTGGTTAATGAAAATAAAATTTCGCCGCCATCCGCATTAGCTTCTGCGTTAAAAGGCTTCCACTCCCCCACAATAGCCGAGTTGTCCCAGGCCTTTGCTTTTTCCCAAGGCAAGCCCTTAGATTTTAAGCCGGCTTGTACGTCACGCGCCGTAAAATCGATCCCTACCGTAATAGCGTCTACACAGCTTAGGGCGTTAGCAGCTACAATGTTTTTAGCAGTTTTACCAATGCGTAAAACAAGTTCTATTTCGTAATGTAAATCAGATGTAAAACTTGGATATTCAAACTTTGCACCCGGTGCTAATAACGCCGTATCTGGCTTCATAAAAATTACCGGTGCTTCAGGTAAAGCGTTGCCTAATTCTTTGGCGTGCTCTGCGTAATTACGGCCTACACAAAATATTTTCATAACAACTATATTTCAAAATTTAAAGCATTGCAAACCGTCATGGTTCTATCAAGCCCAATAGCAGCAAAGGATTCAATGACCTCAATACTCTTGTCAATTTTTTGCTGAATCACCGGCTGCTCACTTGGCAACCATTTGCCTAACACAAAATCTACTTGACCACCTTTTGGGAACTGATTTCCTATACCAAACCTAAGCTTAGGATACACATCTGTACCAAGCATTAACTGAATATCTTTTAATCCATTATGCCCCGCGTCAGAACCACTTCCTCTTAAACGCATTTTAGATAAGGGTAACGCTAAATCATCCACCACCGTAAGCGTTTGGCTGGGCTCTAGTTTTTCTTTGTCCATCCAATACTTAAATGCTTTACCACTTAAGTTCATATACGTGGTAGGCTTGATGCAAATAAATTGTTTGCCCTTCCAGGTAACCGTAGCCACGTCTGCTAAGCGGTCGTTTTTAAATAGTCCGCCATGCTTGAGCACAAAAGCGCTCACTACATCAAAACCAATGTTGTGGCGGGTGTGCGCGTATTCGGATCCAATATTACCGAGTCCTACAATTAAAAATTTATGCATAGCGGTTACAAAATTACTAAAAAAGGCCTTCGTTTTAGCGAAGGCCTTTTTGATAAAACTATAGTTAAGTGAATTACTTCTTTTTAGTTTCTTTAGCAGCTGTTGCTTCTTCTTGCTTTAACTGACGTGTCATTACTACAGAAGCAATAGGAATACGTGGAGAGTTCATGATCTCTAGACCAGGCGCTTTCACGTCTTCTACTCTAATGTTTGCGTTAAGTGCAAGGTTAGTGATGTCTACGTTAATGGTCTCTACTAAATCTTTAGGGAAAGCTTTCACTTTTAAAGATTTGATTTTGATAACGAGCTTACCACCTTCTTTAACACCTACCGATGTTCCAACATACTTAAGTGGTAACGTTGCTACTACTTTTTTGTCGTCAACAAGTTCTAAAAGATCAAGATGAATTAACGCATCTGTTACTTTGTCAAACTGAAGATCTTTTAAGATACATCTGTACTTTTTACCGTCCACGGTAACTTCAGCAATTTGGAACTCACCAGTGTACACTAAAGGCTTAAATGCCTTTGCAGAAGCGTAAAAATTTACCTCCTGAGCACCCCCGTAAATTACAGCTGGCACGTTTTCCTGAGAGCGAATTTGGCGGGCGGCTTTTTTGCCATGATCGGTCCTCAGGTGTCCTTCGATTGTAATTGTTTTCATAATAAAATTTTTGGACGGCGAAGGTAAGGAAAAAACCTTTTAGCCGCGCTCTTTGAGCTGAGAATGTATAAATAGGCTCGTAATACTCTTATTTTCATAGGCATTACGGATAGCGATGGCAAACAGGTCCGCCACCGAAATCACCTTAATTTTAGGACTTTGCTGCTTTAAAGGAATGGTATCGCATACCACAAGTTCCTCTAACACAGAGTTTTCGATGTTCTGGTAGGCGTTTCCGCTTAATACAGGGTGGGTAATTAAGGCCCTAACACTGTTGGCGCCCTTTTCTATTAATAAACTGGCAGCCTTGGCTAAAGTGCCCCCTGTGTCGCAAATATCATCTACTAAAATAATGTCTTTACCTGTAACGTCTCCAATAACCACCATACTGGCAATTTCATTGGCACGCTTGCGGTGTTTATCACAAATCACCATTTCGGCATTAAAATAGCTCGCTATTTCACGCACACGATTGGTACTTCCCACATCCGGAGCCGCAAAAGCAAGGTTTTGTAATTTTAAGTCGTTTATGTATGGGATAAAGATGGCAGAACTGTCTAGGTGGTCTACCGGTACATCAAAGAAGCCCTGAATTTGCGCCGCGTGTAAATCCATAGTAATAACACGGTTAGCGCCCGCAGATTCTAAGAGTGTTGCAATCAACTTAGATCCGATGGCCACCCTTGGCTTGTCTTTACGGTCTTGACGTGCATATCCATAATACGGGATCACGGCAATAATCTTATACGCACTCGCTCTTTTAGCTGCATCAATCATGAGCAGGAGCTCCATTAAATTGTCGGTAGGTGCAAACGTACTTTGCACTAAAAAAACATAATCTCCCCTAACGCTTTCTAAAAACACCGGCTGGATTTCTCCATCACTAAAACGCTGGATATTTACTTTGCCTATTGGGGCGCCAAAACGTTGGGCAATTTTTTCTGCAAGTTCTTGAGAACCAGTACCTGAGAAGATTTTTACGGAAGGATTCATAGTCTGATAGAATATGCCAACGAAGTTATTATTTAGCCGTTTAACTACACAATTGACTTATACCTATTTTATTGACATTCCAGATTTGAGAGGCTATTGCGGCTTTGCGCTGGTTATGCCTGCGCAGTTGGACCACCAAAATTCATGGGAATTTCGATTTGCTCCAGGTCTTTGATACTACCATTGCCGGCTTCGTAACGCTCAATGTTTTCGGCGAGGGCCTTCATAAAACGCTTGGCATGCTGGGGTGTAAAAATCACCCTCGATTTTACTTTACTTTTTGGCGTACCAGGCATCACATTTACAAAGTCAATCACAAACTCGGCATTGCTATGCGTAATAATAGCAAGGTTGGCATAACTACCCTCTGCTACTTCCTCTGATATTTCAATGTTTAACTGATTGCCTTGTTGTTGTTCCATGGTGTTTTGTTATGGGGTAAAATTGTGTAGCAAAAGTAACCGAAATTTTTAAAAAAAAGGCGGCCCCGAAAATTCGGGGCCGCCATAGTGTATTTGAAGGTCAGATAAAATTATTTATCCCACCATACTTTAGCATCAGGAGAGTTTACGCCATCCGCACCAGAATAGTTCGCTGCAGCTGCAGTTACATTCTTAGCGTTGGTAGCATATTCTCTTGTTCCATACATATATCTGCGAGGAATTTGCTTGCTCACGTTAGCAGCGTATGCAGTTGGAGTTAACACAGGGAAACCTGATCTTCTCCAGTTACACCAACCTTGAAATCCGTTAGGATAAAAAGCAAGGTATGCTTGCGTGTTGATTAACTTAAGGTCATCAGTGCCGTTTAAAGCAACAGTTAACATATAAGCATCATAAGCAGCTTGTGTAAACACACCCCACTCTGTCATGTTTTCTTTAACACCATTTGCATATAAAGTAGCAACGCTCTCAGAAGTCCAGCCTAATTTAGCAGCTTCTGCACGTGCAAACTTTAATTGTGAAGATGATAAAACAATAACAGGTGAGTTTGCAGCACGCTTAGAAGAAGCAAGTACATATGCCCATGAAGGGTTAGCACCGATAAACGCAGAAGCTAAATCTCTAGTTAAACCGTAAGGGATACCAACTGTAGAAGAACCAAATGCAGCAGCACGTGGATCACTATTAGCAGCTTGCATTCCAGTTACAAAACTAGAAACACCTTGGTCTTTTCTAGTAAGGTAGTTATTGTACCAAGGGTTAGAGAAAGCGCCACCTGGGTAGTTAACTGTAAAGTTATCTGCAGCAACATCAATGAAGTTACCAGTAGCAAGTGCAGCAGCAAATTCTGCTTTACCAGTTGCAGGGTCTACTTTAGATAAACGAAGTGCCATCATCATACGTAATGAGTTAGCAAACTTTGTCCA
>JAGWVE010000112.1 GCA_018971025.1 Bacteroidota bacterium
ATCATATTATTAAACTGGAATAGTTACGAGCATACCGCCAATTGTATTGCTTCGTTACAAAATGTTACGCCAGCAAATTTTGATGTGATAGTGGTAGACAATGGATCATCGGATGGATCAGGTATCCTGCTTCAACAAAATTTTGCGCACATAAAATACATTCAGGCACCCACCAACCTTGGTTTTGCAGGTGGTAACAACAAAGGTTTTGAATATGCTATTGCACATGGTTACGAGTACGCCCTCATGCTTAATAATGACACTTTTGTAGAGCCTAATTTTTTGGAACTCCTTACAAATTATATGGATGCGCATAAAAATGTAGGTGCCATTCAGCCCAAAATATTTTTTAACAACAACAGACAAAAAATATGGAACGGCGGCTCTTATTTTTTAAGCTGGTTGGGTTGGACCTATTCTAAAAATTACCTGCGAACTGCAGGTCCGGCGCAAAATAATTTTGCCGAGGTAGACTGGATAACCGGATGTGCCCTATTAGTGCGTACAAGTATTGTGCAGCGAATAGGGGCATTAAATGACCATTTTTTTATTTATTACGAAGACGTAGATTTTTCTTTTAGAATACGAGAGGCAGGGTATAAACTCATTTTTCACCCTCAATCTGTTATTTATCATATTGCAGGCATGGCCAATAAGGCCAAAGTAAAAGGAAAAGAGGGTTATGCCAACCCCTACGTACATTACCTCAATTTTAGAAACCATATTTGGGTGCTCCGTGCCTACACCAAATGGTACCAGTGGCCCACTACTTTTATAACCCTAATTGCCTACAGTTTCGCGATAATGCTTTATTTTGTGGTACGGTGGAGGACTACCAAACTAGCCATGATGCTAAAAGGGATCTACCACGGTTTTACAAAACAAAGTACAGTATAAATGAAGGCAATAGTTATAACAGGGGTAGCGGGTTTATTAGGGTCACGTGTAGCAAAATGGATACTTGAAAATAAACCAAATTACCAGGTTATTGGCATCGATAATTTAAGTGGTGGTTACGAAGACCACATCGATACCCGCGTGGTATTTTACAAAGCAGATTTAGCCACCGACGATTTAAACCGCATTTTTTCTTCGCATGAAGTAGAATTTGTGTACCACTTTGCCGCTTATGCCGCCGAAGGCCTTAGCCCTTTTATTCGCAAATACAATTACACCAATAATGTGGTGGCTACCGCCAACGTAATCAATGCATGTATTACGCACCAAGTTAAGCGTGTTGTGTTTACATCTAGCATGGCTGTGTATGGCGCTGGTGAACCTCCTTTTAACGAAAATGATTTGCCTAAACCTATAGACCCTTACGGTATTGCCAAATACGCTTGTGAAATGGATTTACAAGTGGCTGGCGAGCAGCACGGGCTAGACTGGTGTATTATTAGACCGCACAATGTATATGGGACCAACCAAAATATTTGGGATCGTTACCGCAATGTGCTGGGCATTTGGATTTATCAAAAGCTCAACAACCAGCCCATTACCATTTATGGCGATGGTTCTCAAAAAAGAGCGTTTAGTTGCATCGACGATTGCCTACTTCCTTTATGGAACGCGGCTGTAGCGCCTTCGGCTTCTAAGCAAATCATTAATTTAGGAAGTAAAAAAGAATATTCAATTGCACAGGCTGCTGGCATTTTACAAGAAATTGTTGGCGGTGCGCAAATAGAATACCTAGAAATGCGCCACGAAGTGCACGCTGCATATTCGACGCACCAAAAATCGGAAGACATACTAGGTTACCACGAT
>JAGWVE010000113.1 GCA_018971025.1 Bacteroidota bacterium
TGAAGTTACCGTTGTAGTGTCGGAAGATGGCCCATTGGTATCCAAATTAAAAGCTTTAGGCGCCACCATTGTAATTACCGATTTGGGTATTTTACGCAGGCAGTACCTGAACCCGGCTGGCATGCTTAACAGACTGGTTGCCAATTTTAAAGCCTATAACACATTAATTAAGCTGTGTACATCACAAAAAATAGACCTCATTTATTCCAACACCACGGGTGTTATTGCAGGGGTTTTTGTAGCATCTAAATTAGGTATCAGACATATCTGGCATATTCATGAAATTATTGAAAAGCCGTATTTACTTTTTAGAATTTTATCGCGTTTAATCAACACCAAAAATAATCAGGCCATTGCAGTTTCTGAAGCCGTAAAAACGCATTGGACAAAATATGTACAACCAAATAAAATTGATGTACTCTATAACGGTGTCGATTACTGGTTGTTTGAAAATACGGAATCTGATTTACGCCAATCAATTAATATTAGCCACAACACTATTTTAATTGGCATGATGGGGCGTGTACATTTTTGGAAAGGACAAGACTACTTTGTAAATATTGCTGGTGAAATTTTTAAGTTGCATAAAAATGTTCATTTTTTAATGGTGGGTGACGCATTTGCAGGTTACGAATATTTGCACGATAATATCAATCAATTAATTGAAAAGCACGGCCTACAAGGTCATGTAACTCAACTCCCTTATAGATCCGATATTACCAATATTTATAACGCACTGGACGTATTTATTTTACCTTCCCTACTCCCCGACCCTGCACCCGCAGTGGTTACAGAAGCAATGGCAGCAGGCCTTCCAGTGGTTGCTACACAGCAAGGTGGCGCTGTAGAAATGATAGAAAATAATATATCTGGCCTTCTAATACCCATTAACGATGCGCCAGCAGCTGCAGCAATTATTGAGCCTTTGTTAATGAACGAAACGTATCGAAAAGACATGGGCGCAAATGCAAAAAAAAGGATGCAAGAAAAGTTTTCGAGAACGCAGTTTAACGAACAGATAATAGCCTGCATTGAAAAGCAATCTTAACCATACCAACCAACCATTAAAAATTGCCATTATTGGCTCTAGGGGTTATCCTATTGTATACTCTGGCTACGAAACTTTTGTAAAAGAAGTAAGTGAAAGACTTGTCACACAAAATATTAGCGTGCGTGTTTATTGTCAAAAGCATTTGTTTAATACAAGACCAAAAAATGTAAATGGCGTTGAGCTTATTTACATGCCAACGGTACAAACAAAAAGTTTAAACCAACTGGTGCATTCTTTTTTTTGTATGATACATGCATGCCTCAGTAAAACAGACGTAATACTTGTTGTAAACGCTGCCAACGGACCCTTTGGACTTATTAGTTTACTGGCACAAAAAAAGACACTCATTAATGTAGATGGGCTGGAGTGGTTACGCCCTAAATGGAAAGGACTTGGCGCCGCCTATTTTAAATTTGCCGCAAAGCTTGCAACCCTATTTTACAATACCATTATTACCGACGCAGAGGCTATGCGCCAGGTGTACCTTAACACCTTTAACAAAGATTCTACGGTTATTGCCTACGGCGCCAATATTAGGCATTCCAAAAACCCGGAATTAATCAGCCAATTTGGCCTTACCCCCAACGAGTACTTTTTAATTGTTGGGAGGCTTATACCGGACAATAATTCTGATTTAATACTTGAAGGCTTTAAAAAGGCCAATTCCAATAAAAAGCTGGTG
>JAGWVE010000069.1 GCA_018971025.1 Bacteroidota bacterium
AATAACCCGCTGTACAATTATTGTCTCAGCAATGTGTACATCCACCGCGCCATGGTATCGTTAAAATTTGGGCATTTCTGGGACGCTGGCTGGGATATTAGAAAGTCTTTTATGTTGGCGCAAGAAAACCAAGAAAAATTTCCAGCCTTTACCGGTGACGATTTACTCTTTGGTGCGCTGCAAGGTATTGTGGGCACGGTACCCAAAGGTTATCAGTGGTTAACAAATTTACTAGGCATGCGCGGCTCACAAAAACAAGGTATGACGCTCGTGGCAAATTTTGCCAACGGAACAGATGTGTGGGCCAAATTATTTAGTCCCGAATCACATTTTATTTACCCCTACCTACTTTTTCATTTGCAAAATGAAAAAGATGCAGCGCTGGCTTTTATCAAAGACAAAAAACTTGACCTCGTTAACAACCATTTACACGCCTGGACCGCCGCTAATTTATCGCTCAACCACAAAGCAAGTATCGATACCAAAAACATTATTGAAAACAGAAATAAAAGCGCCGACTATTTATCCCTACCCTTTTGGGACTTTGAACTCGGCTGCGCCAAACTCTATGCATTAGATTTAGACGGTGCTACGCCGCTATTGACCAAATACACCGAACAATTTAAAGGCAATTTTTACATTAAAGACGCGCTTCAAAAACTGAGCTGGGCAAATTTTTTGAAGGGCGATATGCGCGCCGCCGAGGCGGCGCGCAAGCAAATTTTTTTGCGCGGCGGCACGGATACGGACGCAGACAAACAAGCATTAAAAGATGCTAAAACGGGTGTTTGGCCTAACCCCCTGCTACTTAAGGCGAGGCTGCTAACCGATGGTGGTTACACCAAAGAAGCACTTGCTATTTTACAAGGAAAGCAAACCTTATTTACAAGCTCCCTCGATAAACTGGAATATGTATACCGTATTGGCCGCATTTATGAAGACATGGATAAAGACCAAGAAGCCATTACCTATTACAAACAAACCATTCAATTAGGCGCCAATCAAACGGCATATTTTGCCGCGAGGGCTGCGCTACAAGCAGGCCAAATACTTGAAAAGCGCGGTCAAAAACAGGAAGCCATTGCTTTTTACGAGCAGTGTTTATCTATGGAAGAACATAGCTACAAAAACTCGTTGGATCAACGCGCCAAAGCGGGTATTGCGCGCTGCAAATAGTTTGTTTTACCTAAATTGCAGCAGATTAGAACTATGCTTACAAAGCTCCACATAAAAAACTATGCGATCATTGATGAAATCGAAATTGATTTCTCTGATAAGCTCAATATAATTACCGGCGAAACAGGTGCTGGTAAAAGTATTTTGATGGGTGCACTCAGTTTAATTTTGGGAGAGCGCGCCGATAGCAGCAGTCTTGTAAGCAAAGAAAAAAAATGTTTTATTGAAGGTTATTTTTCGATTGCAAATAACAAAGCCGTTACTACTTTTTTACAATCGCTAGAAGAAGACATGGATATTGACCAGTCGGAACTAGTGCTCCGTAGAGAAATTGCACCGAATGGTAAATCAAGGGCTTTTATAAATGATACGCCTGCAAGTTTGCAAACGCTGCGTGGTGTAGCGTCGTTACTTGTAGACCTGCATCAACAATTTGATACACTCGAATTAGGTAGTACCGATTTTCAGCGCACTGTTATTGATGCACTTGCTGGAAACGAAAATTTATTACAATCTTTTACAAATAGTTACCAGGCTTATTTATCGGCACAAAAAAAATTAGCAGCGCTGCTTGCACAAAAAGAAGCGTTCACCAAAGAAGCCGACTACAATCAGTTTTTATTAGATGAATTTGAAGAGTTACAACTTCAAACAAACGAACTGGAACTGATGGAACAGGAGCTTGTGCTTTTAAACAACGCTGAAGGCATTAAAACAGCACTTGCTGGTACCAGCCATGCGCTCGCCTACGCCGAAACACCCGTTGTAAGCGTAGTTAAGCAAATGTTGCAACAGCTACAACCCTTTACCAGTGTGCATGAGGGCGTTTCGGAACTGATTAACCGCTTACAAGTTACCCATATAGAACTTCAGGACATTGCATCGGAACTTTCGCGTTTAGAAAACACCATTTCTACCAACGAAGAACGTTTACATACCATTAATGAGCGTATGGCTGCTGGTTTTAAGCTCTTAAAAAAACATAGTGTTACTACTACACAAGAACTCTTAGATATTTGGGCGTCATTATCCGAAAAATTATTAGCGGTTCAAAATATTGATGATGCGATTGCTGCGCATACCAAAGAAGAAAAAGAAACCCTTGCTGCCGCCACGGAAATTGCTGCAAAAATTTCTGCTGCACGAAAAGCACAGGCCGCTCCTTTACAAAAATCTGTAAATACTTTACTTGCACAAGTAGGCATGCCCAATGCAAGTATTCAAGTGCGTATTACAAACGCAAATCTTAACGCAAGCGGCGCCGATCAAATCGAATTTTTATTTGACGCCAATAAAAGTGGAAAATACGAGTCTATTAAAAAAGTAGCGAGTGGTGGTGAATTGAGTAGGCTCATGCTTTGCATTAAATCGCTTGTAGCAACATCGGTTAATTTACCAACACTTATTTTTGACGAAATAGACACGGGTATTTCTGGCGAAGCCGCAAAACAAGTGGGCATTATTATGCAGGGCCTAGCTGCTAATCGTCAAATTATTTGCATCACACACCAGCCTCAAATTGCAGGAAAAGCAACCGCTCATTTTTTTGTATACAAGCAAAGTAAAGAGAGCGGTATTGCAACACATATCAAGCGCCTTAGTAAAGATGAGCGCATAAACGCCATTGCTCAAATGCTCAGTGGCGAACAGCCTACACCAGCCGCTATGGCTACTGCCACAGAAATGGTGGAAGAATAAGGGTCATTTAATCTATTTTATTTACTTTTACGATACGTAAACAACAAACTATGGCTTACAACTTATTAAAAGGAAAAAGAGGTATTATCACTGGCGCATTAGACGCTAATTCTATAGCTTGGAAAGTGGCTGAAAAAGCACACGAAGAAGGCGCAACTTTTGTATTAACCAACGCACCTATTGCTATGCGCATGGGTGAGATCAATAAATTAGCAGAAGCTACAAATTCAAAAATCATCCCTGCCGATGCAACGAGTATCGAAGATTTAACAAAATTATTTACAGAATCTCAAGAAGTATTGGGTGGTAAAATTGATTTTGTACTGCATTCTATTGGTATGAGCGTGAACATCAGAAAAAATGTTCCGTACACCGAGTCTAACTACGATTATTTTATGAAAGGCATCGACGTTTCTGCCATGTCATTTCATAAAATGTTATCGGTAGCAAAAAAATTAGACGCCATTAATGAATGGGGCAGCGTTGTTGCACTTTCTTATATGGCTGCACAAAGAACTTTTCCTTTTTATACCGATATGGCGGATATCAAAGCAATGCTTGAATCTATCGCGCGTAGTTTTGGATACCATTATGGTCTAGAAAAAAAGGTACGTATCAATACCGTTTCTCAATCAGCAACTAAAACCACTGCAGGCACTGGTATCAAAGGCTTTGGTGATTTTTACGATTACTCGAATGCCATTGCACCACTTGGTAATGCAACTGCCGAAGATTGTGCGAATTACTGTGTTACATTATTTTCTGATCTTACACGTATGGTTACTATGCAAAACCTATTCCATGATGGTGGTTTTTCTATGACAGGCGTAAGCAATGAAGTGATGCAAAAATTAGGGATCCAAGAATAATAATCTTATGAACGAAATTATCGGTTATATCGGTGCCTTTTTAAGTGCTATTACGTTTATGCCACAGGTATGGCAGGCTTACAAAACAAAGAGTGTAGGCGATTTAAGTATTTACATGATTCTTATAGTAGTACTTAGTACCGTTATATGGCTCTATTACGGCATTAGCACGCATAGTGGACCGGTAATAGCTGCTAACACCATTGTACTAGCCCTATCACTTGTGCTGCTTTATTTTAAACTGACGTTTAAGAAAAGCTAGCTTAGTCTACTTTAACTTTTAAGATTAGTTTTCTAATTTTTCCTTCACCAATCATAGGTGCGTGTACGTCATCTGGAAAGTAAATTCCAAATTGACCAGCGTGTAGTTTAAAAAAATGATCGGGAGCGTCTTCAAAAAATAAGACGTCGCTTTTTGCATCGTATTCACCCCTAGGTTCTAGGCAGGTGCTGCGTGATTTCCAACCCACTGTTTCAATACCACTAAAACAAACTTGAATGTCTATGTATGTGTTGTGACATTCAAAATTTGCACAAGATTCTAAAATTGAAACACCGGGTCCATCTGCAATAATGGCAATAATATTTTTACCATCTACTTCATACTTACCTTCCGGCATCGCATCAAAATTGGTATCTAATATATAAGCAAAGGCCACCTCAAATCTAGGGTGGACCTTTACATATTTATTTAGTTGCGTAAGCTCATCAAGTATCATGTGCTACGTTCTAGTATTCGTCTTCGTTAAACATAAAGTCGTCCTGACTAGGATAGTCTGGCCAAATGTCTTCGATACTTTCGAATACATCACCTTCTTCTTCTAGTTCTTGAAGGTTTTCAACTACTTCAATCGGCGCACCGCTACGGATAGAATAATCGATCAATTCGTCCTTAGTAGCAGGCCAAGGAGCCTCTTCTAAATAACTGGCTAATTCTAAAGTCCAAAACATAATGCAGTGTTTAATATTTTTGCAAATGTAGCCGTATCTATCAAATTACCAAATTGGAGTTGCCCACCAGCTGTAAACAAATTATTAATATTCGCTAAATTTAACCCGTACTAATGTAGGTTTGTAAGAGCAATAAGGCCTTCAATCCTGTATAACACACTCATATCCATGCTAAAAGCTACTAATATTACCCGCAATTACAACGACCTTCAGGTACTAAAAGGCGTAGATATTATTGTTAATAAAGGGGAAATTGTAAGTATTGTTGGCTCATCGGGGGCTGGAAAAAGCACTTTACTTCATATTTTGGGCAGTTTAGACAAAGCCAATTCTGGTGAAATTTGGATCAACAACCAGCGCATCGATACTTTAAAAGAAAAGGAACTCGCAAAATTTAGAAACCAACATATTGGATTTGTATTTCAATTTCATCATTTATTACCGGAGTTTACAGCACTCGAAAATGTGTGTATTCCAGGATGGATTGCAGGCACCAATAAAAATGATTTAGAACAGAGGGCACTCGAACTTTTAAAAATATTAGGACTACAGGATAGAGCCTCACACAAACCATCGGAGCTATCAGGTGGAGAACAACAAAGAGTTGCCGTAGCAAGAGCACTGATTAATAATCCGGATATCGTTTTTGCAGATGAACCTACTGGCAATTTAGATAGTAAACATGCACAGGAGTTACACGAACTATTTTTGCATTTACAAAAAACAATGGGTCAAACATTTTTAATAGTAACGCACAATGAAGCACTCGCAAAAATGAGTGATCGTGTGGTGCATATGAAAGACGGATATATTGTAGAAGCGCAATAAAATTATACTAAACTTATACGCGCGGCTTCCAGGCTAGTTCCTGAGCACCATTGGTGTGTGAAATAAAGCGCGCCAACGTAAATAAATAATCCGATAAACGGTTCAGGTATTTTACCACGAGTGGTTCAACAAATAATTCATTTTCGATTAAATTTACACAACCTCTTTCTGCTCGACGGCAAATACATCTTGCAACGTGCGCATGAGAAACTGCTACATCACCACCCGGAATAATAAATGATTTCATGGGCACAAGTACTTCATTCATGGTGTCAATTTCACGCTCCAATAAAGTAATATCTTCTTCTTTTAAATCAGGAATTTTCATGAGCGGCTCTTTGTCCGGATCACATGCTAGTGAAGACCCTACAGTAAACAAACGGTCTTGCACTTCTTTTAATAAAGTGCGGGTATGTGCATGCGCAAACATATCAGACACGAGCCCTATGTATGAGTTAAGTTCATCTACGGTTCCATATGTATCGATTCTTACATTGCTTTTAGGCACTTTAGTACCACCTATGAGTGAGGTTAAACCTAGATCTCCTGTTTTAGTGTAAATTTTTTGGGCCATAACGCTACAATTGTCTTTGTTTGGTTAACAAAGATAATCCCGAATGGTTCAAAAATAACAGGGTTTATTTAGTAGTATCCGTTTCTACGAGTCCATCGCGTAAACGAACCACACGGTGGGCGTAAGCGGCAATATCTTCTTCGTGGGTTACAAGCACCACCGTATTTCCTGCGGCCCTAATTTTTCCAAAAATTTCCATCACTTCCACAGAAGTTTTTGAATCGAGGTTACCGGTAGGTTCATCGGCAAGTAAAATAGCCGGATTGTTGACAAGGGCACGGGCAATGGCCACACGCTGAATTTGACCTCCACTCAACTCATTAGATTTATGGTGGCTACGATCGGCTAAGCCTACTTTATCAAGTGCTTCGAGGGCTCTTTCGATACGTTCTTTTTTAGAGATACCAGCATATATTAACGGGAGCGCTACGTTTTCGGCTGCGGTTAAACGAGGCAATAAATTAAATTGTTGGAATACGAAACCAATTTCAGAATTACGCACTTCGGCAAGATCATCGTCAGGCATTTTACTTACGTCTTTGCCATTTAAAATATACTTGCCACCCGTTGGAGAATCGAGGCATCCTAAAATATTCATGAGGGTAGATTTACCACTCCCCGACGGACCCATCAGCGCCACGTATTCATTTTTAAAAATATCGAGCGTAATACCTTTTAATACGGTAATAGCCTGACTACCCATGTAGTAATCTTTTTTGATTTCCTCTAACTTAATAATCGCTTCAGACATAGGTCGTTTATTTTTTAATCACCGTTGGTACGCTAAAATATTGATCGTTGGCGCCGGGTGCATTGGAAAGCGCCTCTTCTCTTGTTATGGTTTGTACAACTTCATCTTCACGTAATACATTTACCGCGCCACCCATATGCAGTAGTGGCTCCACACCAGTTGTGTCTACTTCATTTAATTGCTCCACAAAAGCCACCATTTTTTGCAGGTCTTGTTGTACCGAAGCCTTTTCTTCATCAGTAAAATAAAGCCTGGATAAGTGGGCTAATTGGTCAATTAATTGAGGCGTTACATCCATAGAATACAAAAATAACAGATTGAGGGGCAATTTAGGTCTAAAATGGTTAAAAGGTAAATATCCTCCACCAAGGCCCTAAATACCGGTATGTTGAAAAAATAGTTGGCCACCTTGATTAAAATAGTTGCATAACTAACTAATTTTACGGAAAGCATTTTTATGAAGCGTAGTATTAAAAAAGTTGCCATTTTAGGAAGCGGTGTGATGGGCTCCCGCATTGCGTGTCATTTTGCAGGTATTGGCGTGCAGGTTTTATTGTTAGACATGGTGCCTAAAGAAGCGATCGAAAGCACCAAACCGCAGGAACGCAACAAACTCGTTAACGATGCTTTACAAGCTGCATTAAAAAGCAACCCCTCTCCTGTTTATTCAAAAGCAACGGCTAAAAAAATTACGACCGGAAATTTTGATGATAACTTACCAGAAATTGCCAGTGTAGATTGGATCATTGAAGTAGTAGTGGAGCGTCTCGACATCAAACAAATGATGTACGAAAAAGTAGAAAAATATAGAAAGCCAGGTACACTTATTTCTTCTAATACTTCTGGTATTCCCATTCATTTAATGGCTGAAGGTAGATCTGAAGATTTTAAAAAACATTTTTGTGGCACACACTTTTTTAATCCACCGCGCTACTTGCGTTTATTAGAAATTATTCCTACCCCACATACCAACCCCGAAGTCGTAGATTTTTTAATGGAATATGGTGATTTATTTTTAGGTAAAACAACGGTGCATTGTAAAGACACGCCAGCCTTTATAGCCAATCGTATCGGGGTTTTTAGCATCATGCTCATTTTTAATAGCATGGAAAAACTAGGCCTTACCATCGATGAAATTGAAGCACTTACCGGACCTATTATTGGACGTCCAAAATCGGCAACATTTAGAACCGCCGATGTGGTAGGTATTGATACGCTTGTTAAAGTTGCAAAAGGCGTTGCAGACAATTGCCCAAGTGATGAAGCCCGTGCTATTTTTACCATTCCTAATTGGTTAGAAAAAATGCTTGCAAACAATTGGCTGGGTGATAAAACAGGTCAAGGATTTTTTAAAAAAATAAAATCAGATGCAGGCAAAGAAATATTGACGCTTAATTTACAAACACTCGAATACGGCCCACGCAATAAACCAAAATTTGCAAGCCTAGAAGCAGCAAAACCCATTGATGATTTAAAACAACGTCTTCAATTATTACAAGCAGCACCAGATAAAGCTGGCGATTTTTACAAAGCATTTCATTATGGTTTGTTCTCGTATATTTCACACCGCATTCCAGAAATTAGTGACGAACTCTACCGTGTAGACGACGCCATGATGGCGGGCTTTGGTTGGGAAATTGGCGCTTTTGAAAGTTGGGATACCCTGGGTGTTGCTAAAACGGTAGCTGCCATGAAAACCGCTGGCCACGTGGTTGCGCCATGGGTAGATACCATGCTAGAAAGTGGTGCTACCAGTTTTTATAAAATAGAAAACGGTAAAAAACTTTGTTACGATGTAGCATCGGGTTCTTACAAAGCACTTCCGGGTGGGGATGCATTTTTAGTATTAAAAAATAAGGCAGATCAACTTGTTTGGAAAAACAGTGCTTGCCGTTTATATGATATTGGTGATGGTGTTGCAGGCTTTGAGTGGAATTCAAAAATGAATAGTATTGGTGGCGAAGTATTGGAAGGACTTAACAAAGCCATTAGTTTATCCGAAGAAAAATTTAATGGTCTTGTGATTGCCAACGAAGGCCCCAACTTTAGTGCGGGTGCAAACGTGGGTATGATTTTTATGCTGGCCATTGAACAGGAATATGACGAACTAGATATGGC
>JAGWVE010000114.1 GCA_018971025.1 Bacteroidota bacterium
AATGCATAGATCGATTCTCTATTTGAAAAATCGGCTTGGTAGGCATAAAACTTTTTACCTGCAGCAAGCACTGCTTTTTCAACATCGCTTCCAGATGCAGGCATAGAGCCACTCACGCCAATAATATCGGCACCACTATTAGCAAGTTCGATGGCAATGGCCATACCAATACCTTTACTGCAACCTGTTACTAACGCAACTTTATTGTCTACTCTAAAATTTAGCATAGGTCTTATTTTAATAACTGAATGTTTACAAAATCCATATCAGCAAACGACATGTTTTCGCCAGCCATTGCCCATATAAATGAGTAAGAAGCTGTTGCTACACCACTATGAATACTCCATGATGGAGACACAATACCTTGTTCATTGTTTAAGAACATATGTCTTGTTTCGTGCGGCTCACCCATGAAATGAATGACACGTTGTGTTTCAGGTAAATCAAAATAGAAGTAGGCTTCCATACGACGGTCGTGCAGGTGCGCTGGCATGGTATTCCAAATGCTACCAGGTTTAAAATTGGTAACACCTAAAACGAGTTGACAGCTTTTTAAACCATCTGCGTGAATGTATTTATTGATGGTTCTGTGGTTAGCGGTTTCTGCACTTCCCATTTCGGCAGGGGTAGCGTCTTTACTTTGCATAAGCTGCGTAGGATAACTCGCGTGCGCTGGGCAAGAGAATAAAATATATTTAGATGGGTTGCTAGGATCGGTACTAGGATGAAAAATAACTTCTCTATTACCCATGCCAACATACAGGCAATCAATTTTATTGAGCGTAAAGGTTTGACCTTCTACCGTAATACTTCCAGTTGCACCAATATTTACAATGCCGATTTCTCTTCGGTCCAAAAAGTTTTCAGACTTTAAAGCATCGTACGTGCCTAATTGAATAGCCTCAGTAGTAGGTGTTGCAGCGCCCACCACCATTCTGTCATAATGCGTGTAAACAAAATTAATAGCACCCGGCTCTACTAAATTGTCTAGTAAAAACTTAGCTCTAATTTGTTCGGTCGTATACTTTACAAAATCTTCTGGATGTACTTGGTGAATAATTTTCATGTTATTTATTTTATGAGATGAATGTGTTGAGATCATTTATTGATGACAAATTTATTTTCTTGAATAATACCGCTACTGGTAACGCTGTTGTTTTTTTGATAATGGAATGCTTTGGTGTTATCAGTGTACGCAATAATTTTTCCTGACACATTAGAAGCCGAAAACACATTGTTTTCGATGTTTGATTGCTGTACCCCAAATAAGCCAATAAGCGGTTCATTTGCGCTGCAATTTACGATTTTATTGGCGGAGAAACGAAAGATAGGCCCCATGGTACTTTCATCGTTTCCGCCTCTGTAAATAACGGCTAATGGTCCGGCGTGGTTTGTAAAGCGGTTGTTGTTTACCACAATTCTTTCGGCGTTGTAATAACCTTTGTTATCATCCTCGTCTTTAAGCGATAATAATGTGCCTTTGTTATTTTCAAATGCACTGTTTTCGATGGTAATGTTATCTAGGTAAGCAGTTTTTGGAGCTTTGATAAGGGTAGCGCCCGAAAAATTTTGAATGCTACTTGTGCTGATACGAATGCGGTTGTGAATGCCCGTTCCATCACTATTAACAGCGATAAAATTTTGAACATTTGCTCCGCTAGCGTTAATGTTTATGTTA
>JAGWVE010000014.1 GCA_018971025.1 Bacteroidota bacterium
AAAATCTTCTATCACTGTAACCGGTGATTTTAATAATTGGACACCCGGACTATCACACGTTATGAAAATGACGCCGGATAGTTTACGCTTTTGGATTCGATTAACGGGTTTAACACCTGGCGTAGAATATGCATACCAATATATTATTGATGGTGCACTAAAAGTTGCAGATTACAATGCACATAAAATATTAGATCCTTGGAATGATGGATTTATTCCAGCAACCACGTATCCTAATTTAAAAGCCTATCCAACAGGTAAAACCACAGATATTGTAAGTGTTATACAAACGGCACAACCTAAATACACATGGAATGATGCAAATTTTGTAAGACCCAATAAAAAAAATCTTGTCGTGTATGAACTCTTGCTTCGCGACTTTGTGGCTAAGCATGATTTCCAAACGCTCAAAGACACACTTCCTTATTTAAAAAAATTAGGCATCAATGCAATTGAGTTAATGCCGTTTTCTGAATTTGAAGGCAATAGCAGTTGGGGATACAATCCTAATTTCTTTTTTGCACCAGATAAATATTATGGAACCCCTACGGCCATCAAATCATTCATTGATGCGGCACACCAACAAGGGATTGCCGTTATTATGGATATGGTATTAAACCACGTGTTTGGTTCATCGCCACTTGCTAAAATGTATTGGGATGGAACAAGCAATAAGCCTGCAGCCAACAATCCATGGTTAAACTCAGATGCCAAACATCCATTTAATGTAGGGAATGATTTTAACCACGAGTCTGCAGCAACCAAACAGCTTGTTACAAGAGTGGTGAAGCACTGGCTTAAAGAATTTCATATCGATGGTTATAGATGGGATTTATCAAAAGGATTTACGCAAGTAAACAATCCAACCAATGTAAGTGCATGGGGCGCCTATGATGCATCTCGTATTAAAATTTGGAAATCCATTTATGATACCATGCAAGTAGCTAGCCCTTCTAGCTATTGTATACTTGAACATTTTGCTGATAATACCGAAGAAAAGGAATTAGCAGACTATGGCATGCTTTTATGGGGTAACGCCAATTATAGTTTT
Organism: Bacteroidota bacterium; assembly: GCA_018971025.1. Lineage (GTDB taxonomy): Bacteria > Bacteroidota > Bacteroidia > Chitinophagales > Chitinophagaceae > Sediminibacterium. The sequence goes on from JAGWVE010000014.1 coordinate 1,052, forward strand.
AATGAAGGAACCATGGGCTATACCGCTACTTCAAACTTTGGAACTAATTTTTCCAATAGCAGAAATTTTGCCAATCAGCATTTGGTTACGTACATGGAAAGCCATGACGAAGAAAGGCTTCAATATAAAAATCTGAATTTTGGAAACAGTGCAGGTACGTATAACATTAAAGATCCTGCTACTGCTTTAAAACGCAACGAAATGGCTGCTGCGTTTTGGGCACTTACGCCAGGTCCAAAATTAATGTGGCAATTTGGTGAACTCGGTTACGATTTAAGTATCAACACTTGTACCAATGGAACTATTGATGTGAACAATTGTAGACTTGCCGAAAAACCTATCAAATGGGATTACTTACAAGATGCAAATCGTAAAGGATTGTTTGATGCCTATGCTAAGTTTTTGAGACTCCGTGGAATAACTAATTACACAAATGATTTTGGTTCCAATAAATATACCATCAATAGTGCTGGGGCTATTAAGTCTATGCAATTAAATGGTGACTCTATTAAACTTGTTGTTGTAGGAAATTTTGATGTGACACCGCAAACCGCTACCGTATCATTTCCTGCAGATGGATTTTGGTACAGTTTATATACTAACAAATATCAACTAGTATCCGGAGGGTCTGTTAGTATGACTTTGCAGCCAGGTGAGTACTATGTGTTCGGAAATAAAAATTTAAACAATACTGTTGTTACTGCGGTTGCAAACATAGGTGTAGCTTCGCTTAATAGTGTTACTAGTATTGCGCCCAATCCAGTTAGGGATGCAGCTATTTTTAAATATACTTTGCCTGAATCTGGTAAAGTAAATATTAAACTTTTAAGTGCGTCAGGTGTTGTAGTAGATGGTCTTTTTAATGGATGGCAAAACAAAGGACAACAGCAATTGATGATCAATAAAAAGGGACTCCCTCCAGGGGTTTATCATATATCTATTCAATCAAATCTTAAACAAAAAACACAAACATTTTTAATCACTAATTAGTATTTATTCAAATTGAAATTGTAATTCTATGAACATTAAAAAAGCACTTGTTGCAATGCTGATGATGCTAACAGTTTTCTGTTTGTCATCTATTGCACAAGACCGTACGGTTACGGGTAAAGTAACCAATGCAAAAGATGGTTCGCCGTTAGTGGCTGCTAGTGTCCTTGTAAAAGGATCTGGTGTTGGAACACAAACAAATGCCGATGGTTCATTTAGTTTGAAAGTTCCTGCTAACGCAACTACACTTGTCGTATCTTCTTTGAATTTTGAAACCAAAGAAGTAACCTTAAGCGGCAGTTCTGTATCTGTATCACTTGCACCTTCTGTAGATCAGTTGAATGATGTAGTGGTAATTGGATACGGTACCGTTCGTAAAAAGGACCTAACTGGATCTGTTGTGAACGTGTCTTCTAAAGACTTTAACAAAGGTGTTATTTCAACACCAGAACAACTCATTCAAGGTAAGGTAGCGGGTGTGCAAATCACTAGTAACAATGGTGCTCCAGGATCTGGAAGTACCATTAGAATTAGAGGTGGTGCCTCTTTAAATGCGAGTAACGATCCACTTATTGTTGTGGATGGTATGCCAATAGACGGTGGTGGTATTTCTGGACAAGCAAATGCACTTGCCTTAATTAACCCTAACGATATTGAGTCTTTCTCCATTTTAAAAGATGCATCTGCTACAGCTATTTATGGTGCTAGAGCATCCAATGGTGTAATTATCATTACAACTAAAAAAGGTAAATCAGGTGCACCTAAATATACGTTCAGTTCTCAACTGAGTGTTTCTCAGGTTTCTAAAAAAGCAGACATTTTTTCTGCAGATGAAATTAGAGATATCGTAAAAACAAAAGGCGCAAGCTATGCTCCTTTATTAGGAACAGCTAGCACTGATTGGCAAAATGAAATTTATCAAACTGCGCTTAGCACAGATAACAACATTTCAGTTGCGGGTGCATACAAAAAAATACCTTACCGTTTTTCTTTAGGTAATTTATTACAAACAGGTGTTTTAAGATCAGATAAATTAAATAGAACTACTGTTGGTATCAACCTTAGTCCTTCATTATTTGACAATCACCTTACTATTAATATCAATTATAAGTTAGCATCTAGTGCAACCAATTTTGCAGATCAAGGAGCCATTGGGGCAGCTACTTATTTTGACCCTACCAAGCCAGTTTATTCTGGTGCAACTGCTTACAACGGTTATTGGAACTGGTTAGATGCAACTTCATCTAATGGTCTTCGCGCCTTAGCACCAAAAAATCCACTTGGTATTTTATTGGATAAGTCAGATAAGAGCAACGTTACAAGACATATTGCGAGCGCCCTTATTGATTATAAGGTTCATTTTATTCCTGCCTTACACGTTATAGTTAATACAGGTGTTGACATAGCAGAAGGTAAAGGAACTACTGTTATTGATGACAAAGCTGCAACTACTTATATGCGTTTTAAAGATGCAGCTGGTAAGTTTCATGGCGGTGTGAACAATCAATACCGTCAAACTAGAAGCAATAGCTATTTAAATGCTTATTTAAATTATGCTAAAGACATTCCTTATTTATCTTCTAGAATTGAATTTACAGGTGGTTATGAATTCCAAGATTATTTAACAACCAACTACAATTTTAGCGATAAAACCTATGATGGAACAGTTGTAAATTCTCCAAACTTTGAATTCAACAAACCTCAATACCGTTTGAGTTCTTATTTAGGTAGAATGAATTTTACTGTAAAAGGTAAATATTTATTTACAGCATCAGTTCGTCAAGATGGATCTTCTAAATTTAATCCGGACAACCGTTTTGCGGTATTCCCTTCAGGAGCGATTGCTTGGAAGTTAAAAGAAGAAGGTTTATTCAAAAACATCAAATCTTTATCTGATCTTAAGTTACGCGCTAGTTATGGTGTAACAGGTCAGCAAGATGGTATTGGTTACTACGACTATATTTCTTATTACAACTTAGGTTCTAATACAGCACAATATCAGTTTGGTAATACATTCTATTCTATTTACCGTCCTAACGGTTACTACTACAATCGTAAGTGGGAGCAAACAGCAACAACTAACTTAGCGTTAGATTTTGGTTTTGCAGACAACAGAATTACTGGTACGATTGAAGCGTATAAAAGAGAAACAACTGATTTGTTAAACGAAGTAAACCAGCCAGCTGGTACCAACTTTAGTAACAAAATTGTTGCTAACATCGGTAGCATGGAAAACAAGGGTATTGAACTTACTTTAAATGTTCAACCAATTCGTAATAAAAATACAACTTGGGATATCGCATTCAATGCTACTTACAACAAAAACAGAATCACTAAATTAACCATCTCTGACGATCCTGCTTACGCTGGTGCACGTTTTGGTGGAATTAGTGGTGGTACAGGTAACACCATCTTAATTCACTCTGTAGGTAAGCAAAGAGGTTCTTTCTTTGTATACAAGCAAGTGTATGACGCTAACGATAAACCTATTGATGGTTTATACGCAGACTTAAATAGAGATGGTATTATTAACGAAAAAGATTTGTATCAATACAAAGCGGTAGATCCTCAAATGTTCTTTGGATTAAGTTCAAACATAACACATAAGCAATGGTCTGCTGGTATCGTAATGCGTGCAAACATTGGAAACTACTTATACAATAACGTAGCTTCTAGTTCAGGTACTTTAAGAAATATCTTAAACCCAATTGGTTATATCAACAACGGTTCTAGAGATTATTTAAAATCTGGATTTAGCGGTAATGGTTCTAATTACTACTTATCTGATTACTATGTTCAAAATGCGTCTTTCTTACGTATTGATAATGTTAACCTTAGCTATAATGTTGGAAAAGTATTCCATAACAAAGCAGCTATGCGTATCAGTGCAAACGTTCAAAACGTATTAACAATCACTAAGTACACAGGACTTGATCCTGAGATGAATGGTGGAGTTGACAACAATTTCTACCCTCGTCCAAGAACCATTGTATTGGGTGTAAATCTTGATTTCTAATTCAATCACTAGTACAAAAAATATAACAATGAAAAATAATCTATATAAACAAGTAATAGCCACAATCGGAGCTTTTGTTGTGTTGGCATCTTGTAGCAAAAAGTTAGACTTATTGCCTACCAATGATGTTACCTCTGCAACTGTTTATGCCGATGCAAATGGTTATAAGCAAGCATTTGCTAAAGTATATGCAAGCTTCGCTTTAACAGGTAATGCTGGTCCTGCAGGTAACGGAGATATTCAGGGTATCGATGAAGGTACTTCTGACTTTTTACGTTTGTATTGGAAAGCGCAAGAATTAAGTACAGACGAAGCCGTTGTTTCTTGGGGCGATCCAGGTATTCAAGACTTCCACAACATGAACTGGTCTGCGAGCAACCCAATGTTAACAGGTCTTTACTACCGTTCTTATTATCAAATTACATTAGCGAACGATTTTATTCGTCAATCTTCTGATGCTAACCTAGCTTCTAAAGGTATCACGGGTACAGACGCTGATGCGATTAAAAAATACAGAGCAGAAGCAAGATTTTTACGTGCTTACCAATATTCTATCTTAATGGATTTATTTGGTAACGTTCCTTTTGTAACAGATGCTGAAACTTTAGGATCTGTAATGCCAAAGCAAAAAACACGTGCCGAAATTTTCTCTTACATCGAAACAGAATTAAAAGCACTAGATGCTGAATTAATCGATGCGCGTAAAAACGAATATGGTCGTGCAGATAAAGCTGCAGCATGGGCATTACTTGCTCGTTTGTATTTAAATGCACAAGTATATACTGGTACAGCTAGAAACACAGATGCTGCTACCTACGCTAAAAAAGTGTTAGACGCTGGTTATTCTTTAATCACAGACTACACCAAGTTAATGCGTGCAGATAACAATGTAAACACATCTGAGTTTATTTTAACCATTAACTATGATGGTTTAAAAACACAAAACTGGGGTGGTACTACTTTCTTAACACACGCACCAGTTGGCGGTAGCATGGTTGCTGCTCAATTTGGTGTTGATGGTGGATGGGGTGGTTTAAGAACTACAACTGCTCTTTCTGGTAAATTCCCGGATTTAACAGGTACTGCTGATAAGCGTTCTCAATTCCATGTGGCTGGTCAAAATGCAGATATTTCTGATTTGACTAAGTTTACAGATGGATATGGTGTTACTAAATTTAGAAACATCAACATGAATGGTACTCCAGGTAAAAACTTAACTTGGGTAGATATCGATTTCCCAATTTTCCGTTCTGCAGAAATGAACCTAGTATATGCAGAAGCAGTGTTAAGAGGTGGAACTGGTGATGCAACAGCTGCTTTAGGCTATGTTAACGCCTTAAGAACAAGAGCTGGTGCAAGTGCAATTACTGCTGCTCAATTAAATTTAGATTTTGTACTAGATGAGCGTGCGAGAGAATTATATTGGGAAGGTTTTAGAAGAACAGATTTAATCCGTTATAATAGATTTGTTGAATCTAGTTATCTATGGCCTTGGAAAGGTGGTGTTAAAGGTGGAACCAATGTGGATGCTTTCAGAAAAGTATATCCAATTCCTTCTGCAGACATTTCATCAAATCCTAATCTAGTTCAAAACGCAGGTTATTAATCCTTGTCTGAAAAATTTAAAATAAATTGTATGAAAAAAATAATTCAATCACTAGTTTACGTGAGCCTTGCGATCGTATTCTTTGCTGCTTGTGAAAAAGACGAGGCAAAAGATACGTATATCAATGGTACGGCTCCAGTGCTTACGGCTACTTCAAAAGATAGCATTGCACTAAACTTTTTAACAGAAGATAATTTAGGTATCACCTTTAATTGGACCAACCCAAATTATAAATTTGCTTCTGGTGGAAGTTCTCAAAACGTTAATTACACTTTAGAAATTGACACTACAGGTGCTAATTTTAAAGGTGCTAACAAAAAGTCTATCTCTATTAGCAAAGACTTATCTGCAGCTTACACACAAAAAGCGTTTAACATTGTTATTGCTGATTTAAAATTAAAGCCAGGAAAATTGGCTAGAATTGAAGTACGTGTTATTGCTACTTTAGGTGCTGCACCAACCGAGTTAATTTCTAATGTTTTAGCATTTAAAGTTGTGCCTTATGCGCCACCACCAAAAGTTCCAGTTCCAACTGCAGGTACTTTATGGGTAACTGGTAATGCTTTTGCATCAGGTTGGGCAAATCCTTTAGGTGCTCCTTTTGTTACTTCACAACAATTAGCAAAAGTTTCTGAAACTTTATATGAAGGTGTTGTTGCCTTTGTGGGTGGCGGTAACTACAAAATGATTCAAGAAAACGGCGTTTGGGGTACACAGTACCACAAAGTTACAGGAGATGCTTTTGCAGGAACTTTTGAAAAGAAGGATGCCGATCCAGGATTTGATGGTCCGGCTGTTGCGGGTAATTATAAAATCTCAGTTGATTTCCAAGCAGGAACCTTTACTGTAACCAAACAATAAGAACAACAACTAAAATAGTAAACGATGAAACAAATTTTAAAAACATTGCTTTTCACAGCCACATTTGCAGTTGCACTTTGGTCTTGTGAAAAAGTTGCGCCTCTTACTGTGTACGAGCCAGGAAAGAGTGTTGTATTACAATCTTCTACAACAACCATTGCAACTAAAACAGCAGATTCATTAAGTACTGCGGTGTTGTTCACTTGGACCAACCCACAATATGCAACGGATCAAAATACTGTAAAATATATTTTACAAATCGATTCTTCAGGAAGAGGGTTTACAAAACCAGCTTCTATTGTATTAAACGGAAGAATGAGTTATGCATTTTTAGGTAAAGAATTAAACGCTGTATTACTAGGGTTTGGCTTTAGCTATAATGTTGCCTACAAAATTGATGTGCGTATTATTTCTTCTTACGGAAATAACAACGAACAATTAACGTCTAATGTGTTAACATTAACAGCAACCCCATATGTAATTCCTCCAAAAGTTCAACCACCTACTTCTAAGAAATTATACTTAGTAGGTTCTGCAACAATTGGTGGATGGAACAACCCAGTTCCTGTTCCTACGCAAGAATTTACAAGAGTAGACTCTGTAACTTATGAAGGCACATTCTATTTAAAAGGTGGTCAGCAATATTTGGCTTTACCTGTAAATGGAGACTGGAGTAATAAATATTCAGTAGCTAACAATTCACTCACAGATTTAAACTTAGGTGGTGATTTTGGTTTCAATTTCTCTGACAACTTCCCTGGTCCTGCAAAAACGGGCATGTACAAAATCCGTTTTGATTTCCAACGTGGTAAATTTACTGTTACAGCAGTTCCATTTGGTATGTTGTTTGTAGCTGGTGGTTACCAAGGATGGGCGCCAGATAAAGCTTCATCATTAGGTTCTATCAAAAATGACGAAGATTACCATGGTTTCATTGATTTTGGTGCATCTGCTTCTGAATTTAAATTTACCAGCCAACCAGATTGGAATGGTAATAACTACGGTGGTACTGCAACAACAATTAGCACAAGCGGTGGTAACTTAAGCGTTGCTGCTGGTGGTTATTATTTATTAAGAGCCAATACTAAAAATAGTACTTGGTCTAGATATTTAGTTACTAGTGTTGGTATTGTTGGTGCATTTAGCGGTTGGGGTGGAAATCCTGACGTTGCTTTAACGTATGACAGTGGTAATAAAGTTTGGAAAACAACTTTTACGCTTGCTTCTGATTCTGAACTTAAGTTTAGATTTAACAGCTCTTGGGATGTTAACCTAGGAGATGATGGCGGAGACGGCTTATTAGAATTTAATGGTGCAAACCTTGCTATGAAAGCTGGTACTTACGATGTAGTACTTAACCTTTCAAATGGTGGTTACTATACGTATTCATTTACTAAAAAGTAGTTACATATACTTGTTATTAAAAAAGGGGCGAACCATTGGTTCGCCCCTTTTTTAATATATGCCGGTTCAATTATTTATGTTTTTCTGAAAGCTCGCCGGCCGTTACTTTAAATGGAAGTATGTTTTGCTTAGGTGGTATCGGGCATGTGGCATAAGGCGTATACGCACATGGTGGGTTAAATGCTTTATTAAAATCAATAAAAGTATTGCCATTGCTATCTGGTCTGGGAACGTAGATAAACCTGCCAGTGTGGTAGGTGTTAATGCCGTTTGTGGCATCACCAAATACAACAAATAAATCGCCGGGGCCTTCATTAATAGCATCAAGTACATAATTTTTTCCTTGGTACGCAAAACTTATTTTACCTGCATAATCTTGTGCAGTTGTTTGTCCTAGCACATTGGTAATAAATAAACCACTTGGATCTGGTGGCAATAATTTTGCTGGTAAATTCCAGCTTTCATTGATTGTAAATCTTTTATTTCCTTTAAATGCACTGAGTGCAGGATTTTTTAAATCTCTAAACCGTACGCCAATTTTATCTTCACGCTTGATAATGGTCCACTTAAACTGATGATAGGTGAGTGGCTTACTTATTTTTTTATCGGCGTCAAAGCAAACAGTTGCTTCTGTATAATCATTTGGGAATTGAGAAACAGCTTTATCAAATTCAAAACGTACGGTGTTGCCAGATACTATAAATTTACCTAGCACTTGTGGCATGTTTTTATGTTTAAAAACAACAGCATTGGTATTACTGCTTCCAAAACTATTTTCTCCTTGGTGAAGCCAAAATAGTCCGGCCAAATTAAGCCAACCGTCTTCTTCTGTTAAAGCTTTAATACGCAAACTGTCAAAATGTTTAATCGAAGCGGTATATGCTTCTGATGTTTGACCCTGTGTTTTGTTACTAACAACGATAAGGCATAGAAGGGCTGCTATTAAAGCTTTCATGACATTGATTTTGCGTAAAGTTAGGCGCCTATTTGACTTAATTATCATCAAAGCTTCTTAATATTGTTAAATAATAATTACATATGCGTTTATTTTCTATCTATAAGGTTTCATTATTCATTTTATGTATAGCTGCAGTGCCCGTTTTTGCTCAAAAACAAACGAAAGCGCAGTATATAAATTCGTTGATGGCTAAAATGACCCTCCAAGAAAAATTGGGTCAACTTAATTTAATTATTCCGGGTGATGGATCTGTTACTGGTACAGTGGTGAGTAATGATGTAGAAGGAAAAATTAAAAAAGGATTGGTAGGCGGAATGTTTGGTATTGCTGGCTTAGAAAAAATTAAAAAAGTGCAGGAGATGGCGGTGCGTGCGTCTAGACTTCATATTCCAATGCTATTTGGTTCAGATATTATTCATGGATATAAAACAGCTTTCCCCATTCCACTTGCACTCTCTGCTAGTTGGGATATGCCACTTATTCAAAAATCGGCTCAAATGGCTGCGCTTGAGGCAACCGCTGATGGTTTAAACTGGACTTTTTCTCCCATGGTTGATATTGCACGAGATCCACGCTGGGGAAGGGTTGCAGAGGGCGCAGGCGAAGATCCATTTTTAGGAAGTGCTGTGGCAAAAGCCATGGTTATTGGTTATCAGGGTGGTGCGGGTAATGCAAATTTGGCTACAGGAAATTCATTACTTTCTTGTGTGAAGCACTTTGCATTATATGGTGCACCCGAAGCGGGAAGAGATTACAATACTGTGGACATGAGTAAACTCAAAATGTACAACGATTATTTTCCTCCGTATAAAGCGGCTGTAGAAGCAGGTGCGGGTTCTGTCATGAGTTCGTTTAATGATATTGATGGTGTGCCTGCATCAGGTAATAAATGGTTGCTCACAAATGTGTTAAGAAATCAGTGGGGCTTTAAGGGGTTTGTTGTTTCTGATTATACTTCTATTACAGAAATGATAAATCATGGTATGGGTGATACAGCTGCTGTGTCTGCACTATCGCTTAATGCAGGGCTAGATATGGATATGGTGAGTGAAGGCTTTTTAAATACCCTACCAACATCTTTACAAGCTGGCAAAGTATCAATGACCGCAATTGATGCAGCATGTAAAAGAATTTTAGAAGCAAAGTATGATTTGGGTTTATTTGAGGATCCCTTTAAATATTGTAAATCAGCAAGAGCATCCGAAGTATTAAGTGCTGATAAACGCGCATTTGCAAAAGAAGCAGCGATGCATTCTTTTGTACTCTTAAAAAATGACAATCAAGTATTGCCACTTAAGTCTAATCAAAAAATTGCGCTTATTGGTCCACTAGCAAATGACCGTTCAAATATGCCTGGTACCTGGTCTATCAACGCAGATGCTAAGCAGGCAGTAGCAGTGTTAGAGGGCTTTAATAACCGTCCTGGCATTGGTTCTAAAGTTTTGTATGCAAAGGGTGCTAACATTTCTGATGATCCTGTTTTTGCAGCAAAAATTAATGTGTTTGGTGAAAAAATTTCTATTGATACCAGAAGCGCTCAAGAATTATTAGCAGAGGCTTTGTCTGTTGCTGCAGCTTCTGATGTAATTGTTGCAGTTGTGGGTGAAGCCAGTGAAATGAGTGGTGAAGCAGCGAGCAGAACCAGTTTAGATATTCCAGCAAGTCAGCAAAAATTAATTGAAGCCTTGTCAAAAACGGGTAAGCCGCTGGTGCTTGTACTTATGAATGGAAGACCATTAACCATCAGTAAAGAAACAAAATTAGCCACTGCTATTTTAGATGTTTGGCACGCAGGTACCGAGGCTGGTAACGCGGTGGCATCTGTTTTATATGGCGATTACAATCCATCCGGAAAATTAACCATGAGTTTTCCGCGCAATGTGGGTCAAGTGCCAATTTATTATAGTATACGCAATACCGGCAGACCCAATGGTGGCGATGTTTTTGGAAAATACAAGTCCAATTATTTAGACGTAGAAAATTCGCCATTATTTCCTTTTGGTTTTGGTTTGAGCTATACTAGTTTTAGTTATAGTAAACCTATGTTGTCTGCAAATAGCATTCGTGCAAACACTTCATTAACGGCTTCTGTAATCCTTACCAATACTGGCAATTTTGATGGCGAAGAAGTAGTGCAATTGTATATCAAAGACGAAGTTGGAAGTATCACAAGGCCTTTAAAAGAATTGAAAGGTTTTCAAAAAATATTTTTGAAAAAAGGAGAAAGCAAAACGGTATCATTTACCATTGATGAAAAAATGCTTCGTTTTTACAACGCAGATCTTAAGCATGTAAGCGAGAAGGGGACTTTCCAGTTGTTTATTGGAACTAGTTCTGCTACCGAAAATTCAGTATCTTTTCAGTTACAATAACTTAATACGCTTGTTATGACCAACCGTCGCCAATTTGTACAAAAGTCTTCACTTTTAGGTATGGGTTTATTACTTCAAAAAGCTACAGGATTTGCTGCTACTCCATTTACTCAAAATTATACGAGTAATAGACCTGCGTTAGCCAACCGCAAGTTTACGAGTGCGGCTGTAGAAGCAGTGATTGTACAAATAAAAAAAGATTTACCCAATCAAGAACTTGGATGGTTGTTTGAAAACTGTTTTCCGAATACACTAGATACCACTGTCGATTTTGAAATGGTAAATGGTAAGCCAGATACCTATGTAATAACCGGCGATATTGATGCCATGTGGCTTAGGGATAGTACAGCGCAGGTGTGGCCTTATTTACCACTTACAAAATCAGATAAGCCCCTGCAAACGCTGATTGCTGGCGTTATTAATAGGCAAACAAAATGTATTTTATTAGATCCATATGCCAATGCATTTTATAAAGATCCTAATAAAGTAAGTGAGTGGAAAGATGATCTCACTAAAATGAAACCAGGTATTCATGAGCGTAAATGGGAAATTGATAGTTTATGTTATCCGGTAAGACTTGCGCATGGATATTGGAAACAAACTGGAGACACTTCTGTTTTTGATGCCGATTGGAAAGCCGCACAAAAATTAATACTAGATACATTTACAGAGCAGCAACGCTTTAATGGCAATGGACCGTATAGTTTTCAGCGCACAACCGCATGGGCCACCGATGGTGTGCCATTAAGTGGTTATGGATATCCAGTAAAACCATGTGGATTAATTGTTTCAACCTTTAGACCTAGTGACGATTGTACTTTGTTACCATATTTGGTGCCAAGTAATATGTTTGCCATTAATATTTTAGGTAAGATGGCAGAGCTTTTGCAATTGCCATCCGTTAATGAGCCAGCACTTGCCAAAAGAGCACTTGCTTTAAAAGCACAAGTACAAGCGGCGTTTCAAAAGCACGGTATTATCCAGCACCAAAATTTTGGAAAAATTATTGGCTTTGAAGTCAATGGCTATGGAAGTTTTCATATGATGGATGATGCCAATGTGCCTTCCTTGTTATCGCTTCCATACCTTGGTGCTATTGAACCTAACAATCCGCTTTATTTAAATACGCGTAAGGTGGTGTTATCTGAAAACAATCCATTCTTTTATAAAGGTAAAGCCGGCGAAGGTATTGGTGGTCCGCACACAGGCGCCAACACTATTTGGCCAATGAGTATTATTTTGCGCGCTATTACCAGTGTCGATGATAAAGAAATAACGCACTGCGTTAAAAACTTGATTCAAACGCATGCTGGAACAGGCTTTATGCACGAATCATTCCATAAAGATGATGCTACTAAGTTTACACGTAAATGGTTTGCATGGGCCAATACCTTGTTTGGTGAACTTATATATAAACTGCATCAAGAAAAGCCAGGGCTCCTTCAAAAAATATAAAGGCTAGTAGTTTTTATACTGCGCTGGGTCTAATGCATTTTTTGTCCAGTGCTTGTAAAACTCCATTACCAGTGCTTTGTTGTAGCTTTTTTCTTTTTCTAAGTAAGCGCTATTTTGGGTGTGGAGTCTATTTCCTTTTTGATCTAATACAATAAATACAGGGAATCCAAATCTTTGCGGAAAGCCAAGCTTAGCAAGGGTTTTACTGTTTTTATTTTCGGGGCTATAGTTGAGGTGATACACAATGTAATTGGCATTAACCAGCGAATCTATTTGAGTGTCTTTGGTTACAAATTCGTTGTAACGGGCACACCATACACACCAGTTGCCACCAATTTGAATAAATACATTTTTATTTTGCGCTGCTGCTTTTTTGTATACTACTTGTAATGCAGAATCTACATTTTCGTATGGGTTATAGAGCTTAAAAGCTTTCATGTCTTGACCTGCTGCTGCAGTTATAATAAAAGTTGTTACAAAAGCTACTAATAATTTATGCATGGTTTATAGTTTTATTTGAAATCCAGCGCAAATCCAACGACTTGGCATGATGGCACCAAGTAGGTCAGCATAGGATGTATTGGTTAGATTGTTAATTTCAATAAATACAGTTCCTTTACGCTTTGTTGTAAGGTAAGAAATTTTACTGTTTACTAAAAAATAATTGTCAGATAATGTAGCGTTAATGGCAGAAGCGCTTTGTGTATTTCTAATTTTATATACACTATTTAGGGCAACTTGTAACTGATTGGCTCTTATAACAACTTGCTCATTCCATAAAAATTTTGCGTGCGAAGAAATATAAAATGAAGGTGTTTTATCTGGACTTGTTGAGGATAGCCATACCAGTCCTGTGTTACAGCTGATTTCATATTTTTCGCCCCATGCTTTATTGTATGTAAAATCTGTTTCTATACCACTTGTTTGCACAGATGATATATTGGAAGCCAAGGAGTAGTTTCCAGTGATCACCAAATTTTGTTGACGCGGCATCATTGGATATGCAGTAGGTGTCCAATCAATCAAGTTTTTTTGATCTCTATAAAATAGGGTAGTGGCCCATTTAAGGTTTGAGCCCAACCTATAATCAAGTCCAAGTTCGTAACTCCAAGATTTTTCTGTTTCTAAATACGGGTTTCCAATGCTACCACTAGTTACAAGGGGCTTGTTATAATTGTTGTAACGTTCTGTAAAGTCCGCGTCTCTAACACCTCTTCCAATAGAAGCGCGTGTTGTAATATTTCCTTGTACCCATGCACCATTTATTTGTGGAATAATAACCCAGCCATAACTCTGGTCCCAGTCTATTCTTACACTTTCGTTGACAAAAAGGTTATTGGGAAGTTTATGTGTTGCAATAAAAAAAGCACCTCCGTGTGAAAGCGAATGATTGCCCCTGTCGTTCGAAGTAATTTTTTTATGCATCCACTGCGCGCCAGTAACGAGTTGAAAGTTATTGCTGAGTGCATGTGTAACACTTCCTTGTGCAACAAAAAGGGAGGTTTTGTTTTCATTAAAACTACCGGCTGGACTAAATCTAAATTGATCCGATAAGTTCTTGTATGCGACGTCTAATTTAACTGTTTTGTGTGCAAATTGTTTTGATAAACCTAGCTGTGTCCAATTACTTTTTACAATTTCAGAGGCGGTATCGCTTTTAAAAGTGGTATAAAAATTTTGTGCATTAAAATCTCTACTATCATTGGCGTGTAATACATGTAGTTTCCATCCCGATTCAAATACGTAATTAAAATTAGCCGAGTAAAATGCATTGTCAAAATAACCAGTTGTGCCTCTCAGTGTTTCGCCGTCTGCTTTGTTTTGCTGTGCTGCAATACTTAGTTTCCATTTGTCTTTTTGTACACCCCACCAAATATTGTTGGCACGCGATTGGTAGCTGCCCCATTTGCTACCAACACTGATGGTGTGGTTGTTTTTTTGCTGTAATCCATTGGTGATAATGTTTACAACACCGCCAATAGCGTCAGATCCATAAATGGCCGCAGCAGCGCCTTTAATAATTTCAATTCTATTGATGTCGTTAGGGTGAACTGGAATATAGCCATTAAAATGTCCGGTTAATGGATCATTGATACGAATGCCATCAATAATAACAAGCACTTGCTGAAAAGTCCCACCTCTTATAATAACGTCGCTTTGTGAACCCGCAGGGCCTCTTTGTTGTGTTTCTATACCGGGCAAATATTTAAGTAGTTCATCGATACTGCTAATGGGTAAATTTTGTATACTCGCCCCTTTAATGCTAATTATGTTTTTGCCCGTTTCTTTTTCTTGTTGCGGTAGCATACTAGCAGTTACCACCACATCCGTAAGTTCACTCGTTTGAGCACTTACAAAAAAAGGGGCACTTAATAAAAGGCTGGCTATGAGTAAACGAATCATTAGGGGTATTTTTTGCAAAGGTAAGGGGCTCCTATACATGGCATTTACGAAAAAGGGTTAAATTGAAGCATGAAAAAGCCATTACTTCTACTCTTTTTTGCTTTTATAGTAGTGCATGTAAGTGCGCAAAGTAAAACCGAATATCATAATATGCAGGAGTTTACGATCTTAGGTAGGCCCATGCCAAATCAAACCGTGTATCAACGTTTTTCGGATACGATTAAAAATTTACTGCGTAAACCAGTGTGGGATCTCAGTAAAAATCCTACTGGGTTTGCTGTGTATTTTGAAACCAATGCTAAAGAAATTTCTGCCAAATGGAAAACAGGATCTTCCGTTGTTTTTCAGCACGTGGCCGGCACGCTTGTAAAAGGTGTTGATCTTTATGGACTTGATGGGGGTACTTGGTATTTTGCCGGTGTTGGAAAACCAAATGCAGCGGTATACCAAGAAGCCAATTTGGTAAAAGATATGGACGGAAGCATGCGTCAATATTTATTGTATTTACCTGATTATGAAACTTGTGATTCTTTATTTATTGGTGTCGAAGCCGGTGCAACCATTGGTAAGCCACAACAAAATTATTTTGAAGGCCAGAAACCGCTCGTGGTGTATGGAACATCTATTGTACAAGGTGCATCTGCGATGCGTTCTGGTATGGCGTATCCTGCTCAATTAGAGCGCAGGCTTAAGCGTGAAACGATTAATTTAGGATTTAGTGGCAATGGTCAACTCGATTCTATGCTCGCGGTTATTATGTCTGGCATCGATGCTTCCATGTATGTGATTGATTGCGGTCCTAATTTAACACCTGCCATGGCGCAGGCAAAAACGGTTCCTTTTTTACGTCAGTTGCATGCATTAAAACCGCAGGTTCCTATATTAATAGTAGAAAATATTTTGTACCCTACTGCAAAATTTAATACGGTAACCAAACAAAAAATTACAGAAGTCAATCAGATTTTTAAAGATGCGTATATGTTACTCAAAAAAGAAGGGATGCGTAATTTGCATTATCTAGAAGCTAAGTATTTAATCGGGGATGATGGTGAGGCAACAGTTGATGGGGCACATATGACCGATTTAGGATTTTACAGAATTACATTAGCCATCGAACAAAAAATTAAGTCCATTGAAAAATAATGTTATCATAGCGGCTTTGTTTTTTTTATGTGCCTGTAGTGCTAGTAAAAATATGCGTCCAGATAGTTTGCCGCATGCGGTGGCTAATGATTCCCTCACTGGCGAAGCCTTTTTTAAAAAAGCAGTAAGTTATACCTGGTTGGAGCGGGATTCATTGGCACTTGAATATGCTGCGGCTGGCCAGGTACCTGATTTTTATTTTCATTTTGTGGCTGTAACTACCCCTTTTACACTGCCTAATGGTAAAACGGTGGATGCTACGTTTTTTGTGGCCCCAGATTATTTTATGGTGGGTAACAATAGCAATTGGGCGCGTGTGCCTATTACACCTATGGCCGCCCAAAAAATTGCTGATGCGTATGGATGTTTTTTACCAACGCCTTCCATGGTAGACGCTATTTATAAAGCAAGTAAAGTAAAATTAGAGCCTGTGCCTATGTATGCTTTTAGGGATAGTACCATTACGATGTGGCAGCATCATTTAATAATAGAAGGGCAGCGAAAAGGGGAAAAGGGTCTTATTAGTGGCATCAAAAAAGATGTGGTACTAAGTAATAAAGTAGCAGAAAATGCAAGACCCAATAGAGTAGCTATTTACGGATGGCACAAGCTAGATGGAAAACCGATTCAGCCAGTATATGCAGGACATGTTAATTGGTATGTCGATTATAGCCATGGCATTAGACTCATCGCAAAAAAAGTAAAAGTACAAGGTGCTTGGGTAGATTACACATCGCTTTTAGGTTCCGGTGGCGAAACGAGTATGCTGCGCTATTAATTTTTACTATTTTTTGGTTTAAAGATGTTGGTATAGCTCAATGACTGATTTGTAGCGTAATTTTTATTTATAATCGTTAACTGCTCTAAGTATAGCTCTTTTAATTTTTGAGGACCTATTATTTTAACATTCCCCATCCATCTAAAAATCCATCCAAATAATTCCCTATTGATACCGCAATGCATTTTCATACGGTAGTTCCCATTTTTTAAAATACTAAAGGTTTGTGATTCGTGCCAGTGGTAATGCGATAAAAATTCGCCAGTGATACTTGAAAATTCTAATTCGATATCATAAACTTCTTTATCAATATTGCCGGTTAAGCCAAATCTTTTTTGAAGTTCTGCTTTTGCAAGTGGCAGGGCTTTTTTATGTGCAAAGGTTTGGTTGGTAATATTGTAAGCAACAATTTTTGAAAGGTCAATGGTGAGAAACTCGTTTTTCTTTTCAGTAAATCCAGCAGTATAGTATGCGCCGTTGTGATAGACAAGTAGCAAAGCTTTTAGCTTGATGGGGTAGGTGATTTCTTTTGTTACGGCAGTGGCGTCACCATAAATGTCGACGATCTCAATAATTTTATTGTTAGCAATAGACCATATAATATCTTCCGAAATTTTATTAAAATCGGCGCTGTATTTTCTTTCAAAAAAATGAGAGTTAAAATTTTGCTCGATAGGTAAAGTGGTATATTTAGTTTTACTTAAGTGCATTATTTTTTCGGCAACAATATCTCTAAACTTGTTTATCGAATCCCCTCTTCCTTCTGTTATATAGGTTGTCATTGACAGTCTACTGAGTTGGTAGGAGTTAACGTCATAACCGGTTACCGAAATGGAGCTATCTGTATACACTAACCTATATGTTTTTTGGTTGTGCTGTCCTGTTGTAATTTGGAGCTGCTGATTTTTTCGTAAATAACTTTTTTCAAGTTGCAAAAGGTCATTGTAGATTTGTCTATTGGCAGTTGTATAGCCGGCTTTGGCTAGTTCTTTGCAAATGTCTTGAACTGTGCGTGGTTCAATTTCCAAGAGTTGGTAAATAAAATGAAGCCTTTCTATTTGATTCATAGATTGCAATTTAAATGCAAACGTAAACAATAAAGTGTAAATACATAGGGGATACCCCTAGATTTGTACTCTACACCACGTTATAAATCGTACTAATCTGGGGGGAGAAGTCATTGATTTAGAGCGTGGTGTTTTTTTATATCTCTATCTTACCCTTGGGCTGCGTTTTTACTTAAGGCTGTGTCTAATAGTTGAGTGGCAAATTCATATTAAACCTTTTTGCCACTTGATAGTCTATTATAAACGTTGTAAAGCCTTTTGATATGACAAAATATGATTACGTAAAAGTTGCATTAATTGCCATTGGCCTTTATTTAGTTACCTACACCTGCCATAAAGATTGTGGCGTAAAAACTTCATCCAACACAGCTCAAGTTGTTACTTTAGTGAAATAAAGTACGGTGCATGGAGTTTAAAAAAATCAGTTTAGTTGTGTTTGTTTCAATGCTGTTTGTTACAGCATCAAGTGCTCAGTGCAAAATTTATCAAGGAAGATACGCATCGGGAAGTCCGGTTGCTGTTTTTGATTATGGTAAAATTTATCAGGGGCGTTATGCTTCTGGTAGTCCCATAGCTATTATGGAAGGAAATAAAATTTACAGAGGCAGGTACGCGTCAGGAAGTCCAGTAGGTATTATCGAAGGGAATAAAATTTACAAAGGACGGTATGCTTCTGGAAGCCCAGTGGGTATTATACAAGGAAATAAAATTTATCAAGGACGTTACGCGTCAGGAAGTCCAATAGCTGTTACAGAAAATGGAGGAGGCGCCTGCGCATTTGCAGCAGCTGCTTATTTGTTGTTGTTGTAGGAGCTTTCGCCAGGACTGTTAGCCCTGACTTTCGCCAGGACAGTCGTCCGACTTTCGCCAGGACAGTCGTCGGACTTTCGCCAGGACAGTCGTCGGACTTTCGCCAGGACTGTTAGCCTGCGGCTAACTTCCTGCCGCATTGAACTAACCCAAAGGCTTTTAACAAACCGCTTCGCGGTTTGTTGCCTTCTTCATCTCTCACCAACTTACGAAAGCGAGCTTTCGACGTTGTCTCTAAATGAAGAAGGCCCAACACTTCGTGTTGAGCCTTTGTGGTCCCGCCAGGAATCGAACCTGGATCTAAAGTTTAGGAAACTTCTATTCTATCCATTGAACTACGGGACCATCCCTAAAAGGGAAGCAAAAATAACAGATAATCCCGTACCGCCACAAAATGCTTGTGGGTTGGCCTCTTTTCACAATTCCAATGTATCTTAGCGGCTCAAATTGAACAGGGATGAAATTCTACAATATCATAATCAAATACCGTTTTTGGCTCAGTTTATTGTTACTCGTACTAGGCCTTTGGTTAAATTTTACAGGAACTGGTTTTTGGCCAACTTTCCCTATTTATTTCGTTTTTATCATCGGAATTCTAAGCCATTTTTTTATTGGCCCACTTCGTTTGATTCAAGAACCAATGGAACAAGGAAATGTAGAGGAAGTAGAAAAAATCTTACGCTCGGTTTGGTTTCCGGGTCTTTTGTATAAGCCTGTACGTTCTACGTATTATACCATCAAAGGAAATTTGGCGATGATGTCGCAAGATTTTGATACCGCCGAAAAGCACCTTAAAAAAAGTAACGATTTAGGTTCACCAATGCCAGAAGCAGAAGGTGCTAATAAATTACAGCTTGGTATGATGGCGATGCAAAAAGGTGATCTTAAACAAGGCGAGTCTTATATCAGATCTGCCATTAGACTTGGTATTCCAGACAAAGAAAGTGAAGCGGTTGCGTATTTAACCATGTGTCAAATTTTTATTAATAAGCGTGAGTTTAGAGCAGCGAAAGATTTTTTCAGAAAAGCAAAAGCTTGTAAGCCAACCACCAAACAGGTACTTGATCAGGTAAAAGAAATTGAAAAATATATTTCAAGAATGCCTGGTTAATTGCATTTGCTACTATCCATGTTAGACATTCAAAAAGTTACCACAGAGGGTCCTGCATTAGAAAGTATTAAATCACTTTTTAAAGCGTATCTACAAGAGCTCAATGAAGACCTTTGTTTTCAATCTTTTGACAGCGAAATAGAAAATCCTTTATATAAATATAGCGCGCCTACCGGCGCGCTTTTTATTGCATTCTATAACGGTGTACCCGTTGGCTGCATTGCGTTACAGCCCTTGCACGAAACGCAAACCTGCGAAATGAAAAGGTTGTATGTTGAACCTCAGTATCGAAATTTAAAAATAGGAGATGCACTTGTACGGGCGTTATTACAAGAAGCGCAAACGCTTGGTTATACAACCATGAAATTAGATACTTTAGAGCGCTTGCAAGCGGCATTAAAACTCTATCTCAAATATGGATTTGAAACCGTAACGGCTTACTACGACAATCCACTTCCGGGCGTCGTGTATATGCAAAAGCTTTTATAACCTTCCTTCAATTACATCTTCTACAACGGCCCCAAAATGCGCATGTTCTAATGCATGCACTTTAGCAGCAAGTGTGTCAGGTGTATCGGTTGCATCAACGGGGCAAGAAGCTTGAAACAAATGTTCTCCTTCGTCGTAATGTGCATTTACATAATGAATCGTAATACCAGATTCTTTTTCGCCAGCTGCAATAACTGCTTCATGCACACGAGATCCGTACATACCTTTTCCGCCATATTTTGGAAGTAGCGCTGGATGAATATTAATGATATGTCTTGGATAAGCGTTTAAAAAAGCTTCTGGCATTTTCCATAAAAATCCTGCAAGCACAATAAAGCCAATATCATATTTAGCGAGTTCTTTCACATACAAATTGCCTTGCTCAAAATCTTTTTTTTCAATCATGAGTACCGGAACGTTGTTGTCGGCAGCAATTTGTAGTACGCCTGCACCAGGTTTGTTGCATACAATCAGTGACACTCTTATAGAAGGGTGTCCTTTGAAGTGTTCCAGTATTTTTTGGGCATTGGAACCGGCTCCAGAGGCAAAAATGGCCAAATTGCGCTGTTTGATGCTAAAACTCCCATTTTGGGCTTTTGGGGGCTTACTGGAGAGGCCAAAAATGGTTTGACTCATTTTTCTGAGATAATTTCTAAAAAACCCAAATTGACCCATGGGTATGCTAACCACGATGACACATAGTGGCCAAAGTAAACAAATTAAAATGATATATAATGTATAGTAAAGGCCTCCTAACTCAAGCCCAGTAAGGCTTAGGATCTTTCTGCCTAGGTACCCACAGCTACTTCCGCCTATGGCAAAAGTGCAAAATACCAGCACAAAAGAAGTCCAACTAATTTTCCATTTTTCCTTCAATCGCTTAAACATGGGTCAAAATTGCAGAAAATAACCGACAAATACTTGAAAGTCAATAATGTCTTGGGCAAAAAAAAGTGAGATAGTATTCGCTATTGTCAGCTTCCTGTCATATTTTTGCGCGCAATTAAGGATATTTTTCCACTACAGAACCCGTTTGTGTATATGACATCTTTTAGACGCAACACAAGTCGCATCGTCAAGAACTGCTTATTTACTGCAGTTTTCTTGTTGGGCATTTTAGTTACAAATACCGTTACCGCCCAAGACGGAAAAACCTTGTTTAATACCAATTGTGCCTCCTGCCATCAGGTGCATAAAAAGTCTACAGGTCCCGCGCTTGCTGGGGTTGAAGGCCGTTGGCAAAGTAAGGAGAAGTTATATTCTTGGGTAAAGAATAGTGCTGCCTTCTTAAAAACAGGTGACGAGTACGCGAACAAATTATACCTCGAGTATAACAAGACAGCGATGAACCTTTTTCCGAATTTAAAAAATGAGGAAATCGATGCCATCTTAAAGTATATCGCTTCAGTTCCAGCGCCAGGTGCGCCAGGAGCGGGAGGTGCAGGTGCAGCAGGTGCTCCAGCAGAAGAAGATAACTCTTTATTATTTGGTGTGTTATCACTGATTTTAGCAGTTGTAGCGCTTATTTTACTTCAAGTAAATGCCAACTTAAAAAAGTTAGCAGATAGCCGTGAAGGACAAACACCAGAAGTAGACGTTCCATTCTGGAGAAACAAAAGATACATTGCATTTTTAGCAATCGTATTCTTTATTGTTGGCGGATATTTTGTATCAAAAAGTGCAATGGGACTTGGTAGAAGCAAAGACTATCAACCGGTTCAACCTATTTACTACTCACACAAAGTACACGCGGGCATTAATCAAATTAACTGTCAGTATTGTCACATAGGTGTTTACCAAGGTAAACAAGCTACCCTTCCTTCTGTAAACGTTTGTATGAACTGTCACATGGCCATCAACGAATACAAAGGAGAAAAAATGTTTACTGAATCTGGCGAAGAGGTAAATGGTACACAAGAAATTGAAAAATTATACAAATACGCAGGTTTCGAACCAGGTAAACCTTGGGATGCTTCAAAAGCAAAACCAATTGAGTGGGTGCGTATCCATAACTTACCTGATCACGTTTATTTCAACCACGCACAACACGTAAAAGCAGGTCAAGTGGCTTGTCAAACTTGTCATGGCGAAATTCAAAAAATGGGTGAAGTAAAACAACAAAATGACCTTAGCATGGGCTGGTGTATTAACTGTCACCGCGAAACTAAAGTTCAATTTAAAGACAACGGTTTCTATAGCATCTACGAAAAATACCACCAAGATTTAAAATCTGGAAAAATGGATAGCATCAAAGGTGTAACTGTAGAAAGCATTGGTGGCACAGAGTGTCAAAAGTGTCACTATTAATATAAAATCATACCCGATAATAAATATATTATGGAGCAAAAAAAGTACTGGCAAAGTTTTGGAGAAAAGAATCAGTCTGCTGCTTATAATCAAGACGTAAAAGATGAGTTCAAAGAAGAGCTTCCTTTTGTTGAAGACGAAAGCAAAAGTTTTCTCGAAACTGCTGCACCCCGCAGAGACTTTTTAAAATATGTAGGTTTTAGTACTGCAGCAGCCGCTGTTGCAGCAAGCTGTGAAATGCCTATTAAAAAAGCCATTCCGTTTGCAAACAAACCAGAAGATATCGTACCTGGTATTGCAAATTATTATGCAACTACATACGTACAAGATGGTGATGTAGTAAGCGTTGTAGCTAAAGTACGCGATGGTCGTCCAATTAAAATTGAGGGTAATGATTTAAGCCCTGTAACCAAAGGTGGTACGTCTGCACGTGTGCAAGCATCTGTATTAGATTTATATGATACTGCACGTTTACGTTTCCCAACCATCGATGGTAAAGAAGTAACTTTTGAAGCTGCTGATAAAGCGGTTGCTGCTGCTATGGGTGGTAATGTGGTGGTGGTTTCAAGTACCATTACTTCTCCAACAAGCAAAGAAGTAATTGCACAATTTTTAGCAAAATATCCGGGTAGTAAACACGTTACCTATGACGCTGTTTCTTATAGTGCTTTAATTGAAGCAAATACTGCAACAAATGGTGTTGCTGCAATTCCTGATTACCATTTCGAAAATGCAAAAGCGATTGTGAGCTTAGGTGCCGATTTCTTAGGTACTTGGTTAAGCCCTGTTGCATTTTCTAAGCAATATGCTGCTGGTAAAAAAATCAACGAAAAAAATCCTAGCATGAGTAAGCACATACACTTCGAAAGTGTAGCGAGTCTTACAGGTTCAAATGCGGATGAAAAATATTTACACCGTCCTTCAGAAACAGGCGCTATTGCAGCTGCTTTATTAAGCGCTGTAACGGGTGGATCTGTAACTGGTATTTCGGATGCTACGCTTAAAGCGGGTATTCAAAATGCGGCTAAAGCTTTAGTAGAAAATAAAGGCGCTGCGCTTGTAGTAGCTGGTAGCAATGATGTAAATGTTCAAATCATTGTTAACGCTATTAATAATGCGGTGGGTGCTGGTGGTTCTACCATTAACTGGGCTGCACGCAACAATACACGTGCTGGTGTTGATGCAAATTTTGTTCAACTTGTTAAAGACATGAACGCAGGTAGCGTTGGTACTTTAATTTTAGTTGGCGCAAACCCTGCATATTCTTGGCATGATGCTGCTGGTTTTACAGCAGGTCTTGCAAAAGTTAAAACAACCATTTCTTTTGCTACCAAGCAAGACGAAACAGCAGTGCTTTGTAAGTTTGTTTTACCGGATCATCATTACCTAGAAAGTTGGGGTGATGCAGAAGCGATTTCTGGAAACGTTTCATTTATTCAACCTACTATTTATCCTTTATTTAAAACACGTCAGTGGCAAGACAGCTTATTAAAATGGAGTGGTAACACTTCAGATTATTTAGCTTACTTAAAAAGCTACTGGTCAACTAAACTAGGTGGAGACGCTGGTTGGGATAAAGCATTACAAGATGGCGTATTAGCTACAACTCCTGCTGCTTTTAGTGCGGGAAGTTTTTCTAGTGCAGCGGTTGCAAACGCAGTATCTGCAGCAACTTCAGCTAAAAAAGGTGGTGCTATTGAGCTTGTATTGTATGAAAAAGTTGGTATCGGTGCTGGTCAAGGCGCTTCTAACCCATGGTTACAAGAATTACCAGATCCAGTAACACGTGCAACTTGGGACAACTATGTAATTGTTTCTCCTGCTCTTGCAAGAACATTATTAAAAATTGATTTAAATAACGGCGGTCAAGCAGATGCGTACGAAGTAAATCCTCCAAAGCCAGTTGTAAAAGTTACAGTAGGTGGAAAGAGTATCGAACTTCCTGCACTCATTATTCCGGGTACACACCCTGAAACCATTGGTATTGCAGTGGGTTACGGCCGTTCAGAAAATATTGGTAAAGCAGCAAATGGCGTTGGTAAAAATGCTTTTGCTTTAGCTTCTTTACAAGGTAACAATGTTTCTTTCACCAATTCAAGTGTTGAAATTGTTGCAACTGGCGAAAAATATCCAGTAGCATTAACGCAAACACATAGCCGTTACGATACCGCACAAGGTAACCGTACCGAGGTAATGAAAGAGTTAACACTTGCCGAGTACAAACATCATCCAACAGAAATTCGTGAAGAGCGTGCCGACGAATTAAGAGGTCAAATTTCTGGTGGTGAAAAATTAAACGACGAAGAAGTTCTTCAAAAATTTGAAGGTGCGGGAACAATTTATCCTGTATACGATAGACCAGGTATCAAATGGGGTATGAGCGTTGACTTAAATGCTTGTACAGGTTGTGGTGCTTGTGTGGTTGCATGTAATGCAGAAAACAACGTTTCAGTTGTTGGTAAACCAGAAGTACTTCGTGGTCATGAAATGCATTGGTTACGTATTGACCGTTATTACAGCGGTGATATGGACAATCCAAATGTAGTATTCCAACCACTCATGTGTCAACATTGTGACAACGCTCCTTGTGAAAACGTTTGTCCTGTTGCTGCAACCAACCATAGCTCAGAAGGTTTAAACCAAATGACTTATAACAGATGTATTGGTACACGTTATTGCGCAAATAACTGTCCTTATAAAGTACGTCGTTTTAACTGGGCAGATTACACAGGTGCAGATAGCTTTGGTGACAACCAAACAGGACACGTAAACGATGTGGTATTAAACATGGGTGATGATCTTACACGCATGGTATTAAACCCAGACGTTACTGTTCGTTCTCGTGGTGTAATTGAAAAATGTTCTTTCTGCGTTCAACGTTTACAAGAAGGAAAATTAAAAGCGAAAAAAGATTCTCGTCCTTTAGAAGATACAGATGTAAAAGTTGCTTGTCAACAAGCTTGTCCTACAGAAGCAATTACTTTTGGTAATGCAAATAGCAAGCATTCTGCCATCACTAAAGTACGTTTAGACAATCCTAATCGTAGCTTCTATGTACTAGAGCAGTTACACGTTTTACCTGGCGTTACTTACTTAGCTAAAGTGCGTAACTCAGATGAAAAAGAAGTAGAAGAGAAAAAAGCATAATTAAAATAATTGAAATAGAATAAGATGCATTTAAAGTACGAATCACAACTTAGGGAACCATTGGTTAGTGGTAATAAAAATTACCGCCAAGTAACCGAAGATATTGTTCGCCCTATCGAAGCCAAGCCAACAAGGTTATGGTATGTCGGATTCTTCATTGCTGTTGCGCTTTTATTATTTGGTGTGTACAGCGTTTACCGTGAGGTAACTTATGGTATTGGAGAGTGGAACTTGAACAAAACAGTGGGTTGGGGATGGGATATCACCAACTTCGTATGGTGGGTAGGTATCGGTCACGCGGGTACCCTTATCTCAGCAATCTTACTATTATTCCGTCAAGGATGGAGAACAGGTGTAAACCGTGCTGCAGAAGCGATGACTATCTTCGCCGTAATGTGTGCGGGTCAGTTCCCTATCTTCCACATGGGTCGTGTTTGGATGGCATTCTTTGTACTTCCTTACCCTAACACACGTGGTCCATTATGGGTGAATTTTAACTCACCACTTTTATGGGACGTATTTGCGATCTCTACTTATTTCACTGTATCATTATTATTCTGGTATTCTGGATTGATTCCGGATTTTGCAACCGTTCGTGATAGAGCTTTCACAAAATTACGTAAGCGTTTATATGGCCTTGCTTCATTTGGTTGGACAGGTTCTACCAAGCACTGGCAGCGTCACGAGAGTTTATCTTTAGTACTTGCAGGTTTATCTACACCACTTGTATTATCGGTACACACGATTGTATCTTTTGACTTCGCAACTTCTGTAATTCCTGGTTGGCATACAACCATCTTCCCTCCGTATTTCGTTGCGGGTGCGATCTTCTCTGGTTTTGCGATGGTGCAAACCCTGATGATCATTGTACGTAAGGTATTTGCAATGGAAGATTATGTAACCCTTGGTCACATCGAAGCGATGAATAAAGTAATTGTACTTACAGGTTCTATTGTAGGTATCGCTTACTTAACAGAATTATTTATGGGTTGGTACTCTCAAAATAAATTTGAAGGTTATACTTTCTGGTATTCTCGTGCTTATTTATTTAGCCCTTATGGATGGAGTTACTGGGGTATGATGGCTTGTAACGTATTAAGCCCTCAAATTTTCTGGTCTCGCAAAATGAGAAGAAATGTTTTTGTAACATTCTTCATGAGTATCATCGTTAACATTGGTATGTGGTTTGAACGTTTCGTAATTATCGTTACGTCTTTATATAGAGATTATTTACCGTCTAGCTGGTCTGTGTATTACAGTCCTACTATTTGGGAAATGGGCTTCTATGCAGGAACCTTCGGATTGTTCTTTACATGTTTCTTCTTATTTGCTAAATACTTCCCAGTAATTGCAATTGCAGAAATTAAATATGTATTAAAAACAACCGGCGATGGTTACAAAGATCAAATGAGTGCGATTGAAGCGCAACCATTAGAAGCATTTGTTAAAGATCAAACCCATCATCACTAATCATTTACGTTGAACCAACGATAAAATAGAACACATGGCAAAAAAGAAATTTGTAGTAGGCTGTTTTGAGGATGAAGCGGTGCTTTTTCCAGCAGTAAAAAAAGTGCGTGCTGCAGGATATAAAATTCATGATGTGTACACGCCATTTGCGGTGCACGGTTTAGATCATGCAATGGGCTTAAGAGAAACAAGTCTTCACACAGCAGGTTTTATTTATGGTATTACAGGTACCACAACTGCCCTTAGTTGCATTAGCTGGATCCTTACAAAAGATTGGCCTTTAAACATTGGTGGTAAGCCACACTTTGCTTTACCAGCTTGGATTCCAATTATGTTTGAGTTAACAGTACTTTTTGCAGCGGTGGGTATGGTTCTTACTTTTTGCTACCTGTGTCAATTGGCACCTGGTGTTAAAAAACATCATTTTCATGCACGTGCTACCGACGATTTATTTGTAATGGCTATAGAGTGTACAGATACTACCAACACTGATGACTTACAAGCATTCTTACAAAGCAACGGCGCTATCGAATTAAGCGTTCAAGTTGCCGAAGAAGGCTGGTGGTTTGGTCGTTACGATAACGAAAATGTTCCTTTCCAAAACAAAGAAATTGTTGCAGCATAAATTATTGAATAGAAATCCGATGAAGAAATTATCTATCATACTCGTTCTTGCCATCACTGCTATCATCAGCAGTTGTAATGGTGTTAAGCGTGAACCAGGTTCTGTGTATATGCCAGATATGGCCTACAGTCGTGCATACGAATCTTACGCAGACCATAGTAACCTCACCGAAAAAGGTATCAACTTCAACAATATGCCTGTTGCAGGTACTGTTGCTCGTGGAGTAGAAATGCCTTTTCATATCCAAAAAGATGTGCCAGGTGATACAACCAACTATTACGCTTCACGTGCCGTAAAAAATCCTATCGATTCTTTATCTGACACAGACGCAAAAGAAGCAGAACGTTTATACCTTATTAACTGTGGTATTTGTCATGGTAAAAATCTAGATGGCAATGGTCCATTATGGAAAAATGGAGATGGTCCTTATCCATCTGCACCAAAAAACTTGGTAGCTGATCCGATCGTTTCTGTAATGCCAGAAGGACAAATGTTTTATTCAGTTACTTATGGTAAAAACTTGATGGGTTCTTACGCATCACAGTTAAGTCGCAAGCAACGTTGGATGGTGTTGAAGTATGTAAAAAACAAACAATTGGCTGCAAAAGCTGCTAAATAAAAATTTTTTAAAAGAGTAAAGATGGCTTCTATCAAAATGCAATTTGAGGTACCTGCAAAGATGAAAACTTGGTCACTAGCATTAATTGCTGTTGGTCTAGTTGCTTTGGTAACAGGTTTAGTGACCAAAGGTTTTAGTGCAGATGAACATGAGCAAACTCAGTTTTGGGGAACACTTATGTACAACACTATTTTTTGGACATTGGTATGTAACGCTGCTATGTTTTTTATTGGCGTAACAACCATGGCAATGGGAGGTTTCCAACAATCATTCCGCAGGGTTCCTGAGGCAATCTCTACTATGGTGCCAATTTTTGGAGCCATCACATTTGCTGTTTTAATGTATGTAATTTTTGGTCACAAGCACCATATCTACCATTGGTTAGATACAGAAGCAGTGGCTAAAGACCCCATCTTAAAAGGCAAGTCTGGATTTTTAAATCCGGTATTCTTTGTAATCTGGACAACCCTTACCATTGGTTTATGGAGTTTGTTTGGATGGCGCATACGTAAGCTCAACAACGAAGCCGATGGTGAGCCAATGACTGCAGAACAGGGCGCTACTTTTATTTATAAGAACACGGTGCGTGCCGCTACCTTTTTAGTGTGGTTTGGTTTAACAGTAGGTTCTACCATTCCTTGGTTATGGATGATGAGTATTGATCCACATTGGTACTCTACTATGTATAGCTGGTACACATTTGCAAGTTCATTTGTGTCAGGTATGAGTCTTATTGCACTTTGGGTAATCTACCTAAAAAACAAAGGCTATTTAGAATTAACGACACAAGAACACTTACACGATATTGGTAAATTCATGTTTGCGTTTTCTGTGTTTTGGACTTACTTATGGTTCTCTCAGTACATGCTTATTTGGTATGCAAATATTCCTGAAGAAACCATTTACTTTAAGCATAGAGTTCAAGGTCCTTACAAAGGCATCTTCTTCTTAAACCTTATTATTAATTTCTTGTGTCCACTTTTAATATTAATGAAGCGTTCTGCAAAAAGAAACTATACCCTAGTAGCTTTTATGGCGGTATTAATTTTATTTGGTCACTGGATCGATTTCTACCAAATGGTAATGGGTTCTTTATCTAAAGAGCACGTAACACTTGGTTGGTTAGACTTTGGTATTTTAAGTTTATTTGTGGGTCTTATGATTTTCTTTGTAAGCCGTGCGCTAGCAAGCAAGCCGCTGATTCCTAAGAGTCATCCATTCTTAAAAGAAAGTATCATACACCAAGTATAATTATTTAGACGATTAATATTAGAATCAATTAAATATTGATAGCACATGACAATGTTTTTAACCATAGCCGTAGTAGTTCTCATTTTCGTAGTCATTTTTCAGATTGCAAAAGCGAGCGAATATGTATCTGTATTGAAAGGCGAAGAAGTAAGTCGCAAACAAAACAATAAAATCAATGGATTTTTGATGGTTGTTTTTTTGGTCTTGGGTTTAGTAGGTGTTTGGTATTGCAACAATTTGTTGTTTGACAAAACATTACTAGCACATGATGCTGCGAGTGTAGAAGGAGCCAGAGTAGATAGTATGTTGTGGGTAACACTTGCCGTAACAGGTATCGTGTTTATCGCTACACAAATCATCTTATTTGTGTTTGCTTATAAATACCAAGAAGATACAAACCGCAAAGTGGTATTTTTTGCACACAGTACTAAACTTGAATTAATCTGGACCGTAATACCAGCTATCGCTTTAACAGTGCTTGTTGTTATTGGTCTTCGTAACTGGTTCTTATTTACCGGTGAGCCTCCAAAAAATGCAATGGTTGTAGAAGTAACCGGAAAGCAGTTTGGTTGGATTTATCGTTATCCAGGAAAAGATGGTTCTTTTGGTAAAAAATATTTCAAAAATATTGACAACGCTAGCAATAGCTTAGGACTTATTTGGGATGATGAATTAGCGCACGACGACATCGTAATGGAACAAACCGTATACTTAGTAAAAGGTAAGCCTGTTAAATTTGTACTCGGTTCTCGTGATGTAATTCATGACGTAGGTTTATCTCAGTTCAGATTAAAAATGGACGCCGTTCCTGGTATCCCAACAACGATGTGGTTTACACCAAAATATACCACTAAAGAAATGAAGGAAATTACCGGTAATCCAAATTTCCAATACGAGATTTCTTGCGATCAAATGTGTGGTAATGGACACTACTCTATGAAAGGTGTTATTGAGGTGGTTGACCAAGAAGAATTTGATGCAATCATGGCTAAACAAAAGCCATACTACTATACTGCATTTCCTGAAAAAGATCCTAGCGCTGTAGCAGATACAACAGTGGTAGCAGCAGCAGTAGTTAAATAATTAATTAGACAAACAAACAACGAATTAACTTTTTTAAATAAATCGGTATGAGTCACGAAGCAGTTTTACATGGAGATGCACATGGACACGATGATCACGGTCATCATGAACACCATGATACGTTCCTAACTAAATATGTATTTAGCCAAGACCATAAAATGATTGCGAAGCAATTCTTAATCACAGGTATGGTATGGGCAGTGTTGGGTGGTCTAATGAGCGTACTTTTTCGTTTGCAGTTAGGGTATCCAGATTCAACATTTCCTTTCCTAGAAGATCTTTTAGGAAAATGGGCTAAAGGTGGCCGTATCTCTCCAGAAGCATACTACGCGCTTGTTACAACACACGGTACCGTACTTGTGTTCTTTGTATTAACAGCTGGTTTGTCTGGTACTTTTGCCAACTTCTTAATTCCTTTACAAGTGGGCGCACGTGATATGGCGTCTCCTTTTATGAATATGCTGAGCTACTGGTTTTTCTTTGCAGCTAGCATTGTGATGTTGTCTTCTATGTTTGTAGAAACAGGCCCCTTTAGTGGTGGTTGGACAGCGTATCCTCCATTATCTGCACTAGGTGATGCATCTCCTGGTTCTAAAACAGGTATGGATCTATGGATTGTTTCGATGGCACTCTTTGTGGTATCTTCTTTATTAGGAGGTCTTAACTACATTGCTACCATCTTAAACATGCGTACCAAAGGTATGAGCATGACACGTTTACCATTAACGATTTGGGCATTGTTCTTTACAGCAGTACTTGGTGTACTTTCTTTCCCAGTATTGTTTTCTGGTTTTATCCTATTAATTTTTGATAGAAACTTTGGAACAAGCTTCTACTTATCAGACATATTTGTAAATGGTGTAGGCGCTTTACCGAACGAAGGTGGATCTGCTATTTTATACCAACACTTATTCTGGTTTTTAGGTCACCCAGAGGTATACATCATTTTGTTACCAGCCATGGGTATGGTATCAGAAATATTATCGATCAATTCACGTAAACCAATTTTTGGTTACATGGCCATGATTGGATCTTTATTTGCAATTGCAATCTTAGCATTCTTAGTTTGGGCGCACCACATGTTTGTGACGGGCTTAAATCCATTCTTAGGATCTGTGTTTGTACTTCTAACTTTATTAATTGCGGTTCCTTCTGCTATTAAAGTATTTAACTGGTTAACGACTTTATGGAGAGGTAATATCCGTTTCACCCCAGCAATGATGTTTGCGATTGGTTTTGTGAGCTTATTTATTTCTGGTGGTTTAACAGGTATTTGGTTAGGTAACTCAGCACTCGATATTCACTTACACGATACCTACTTTGTAATTGCGCACTTCCATATTGTAATGGGTGTAGCATCTATGTTTGGTATGTTTGCGGGTATCTACCACTGGTTCCCTAAAATGTATGGTAAGCAGTTAAATAATACGCTTGGTTATATCCACTTCTGGGTAACCATTGCAGGCGCTTATTTAATTTTCTGGCCAATGCACTACGAAGGTTTAGCAGGTATGCCACGTCGTTATTACGATTTCAGCATTTGGGAAAGCTTCAAGCAATTTGGTGAGCTTAATAAATTTATCAGCCTTGTTTCTATGATTGTATTCATGGTTCAATTGTTGTTCTTATTTAATTTCTTCTACTCTATTTTTAAAGGAAGAAAATTAACGAATCAAAATCCATGGAATGCCAATACACTTGAGTGGACTGCACCGATCAATCCTGGTCATGGTAACTGGGTAGGTGAAATTCCTGAAGTGCACCGTTGGGCATACGATTATGGTAAAGATGGCGTAGACTTTATTCCGCAAACAACACCTGTTGGAGCAGACGAAAGTCAGCACTAGAATGGCAAATACGCGCAACAGTAAAGCCAAAGATTATTACCAGCTAATCAAATTTACGCTGAGTTTTACAGTTGTGTTTTCCTGTGTGGTATGCTATTTATTAGCACCAAAAGTGAAGGAGTTTGATTGGTGGATGATTGCCATTTTGTTTCTAGCAGGAATGCTTGTTACTGGAAGTGCAAACGCAATCAATCAAGCAGTAGAAAAAGACACCGATGCTATCATGAAGCGTACTGGGTCAAGGCCTGTTGCTGCAGGTAGGATGAGTCAAACCGAAGCCTATACTTTTGCAGTGATTGCCGGAATTTTAGGTGTGGGCATGATGTGGTACTTTTTTAATTTGTCTTCGGCTCTTTTATCTGCGTTTAGTTTATTCTTATATGCTTTTATTTATACGCCCTTAAAAAAAATCAATTCTATCGCAGTATTGGTGGGGGCATTACCTGGCGCACTCCCTTGTTTGATTGGCTGGGTTGCAGGTAACGACGATTTTAGCATGGGTGGATGGATTTATTTTGGTATCCAATTTTTGTGGCAGTTCCCACATTTTTGGGCGATTGCTTGGGTGGCACATGAAGATTATAGCAAGGCTGGATTTAAGTTGCTACCCGCAGACAAAGGACCAACAAAGTTTACAGCTGTTCAAGGAATTATGTACTCGGTACTTATGATTCCGGTAGGATTGTTGCCGTATTATTTTGGTTACACAGGACTTACAAGTGCGATCATTGTAATGGCTAGTAATGTATTTATGGTGGTGCAAAGTATTAGGTTGTACCAGCAAATGGATGTTAAAGCAGCAAGGCGCGTTATGTTTAGTAGTTACATTTATTTACCCATTGTACTACTTGCACTGCTTGCCGATAAAATAAAGTAGAATAAAAAGTATTAAAATTTAATAACGATGTCTACGCTTACAACAAGAGAACCTCAAAGAATTCACCCCCACCGTTTTATCATGTGGGTGGCTATTGGAAGTATTGTGATGATGTTTGCTGGAATGACCAGTGCTTATATCGTTAAAAAAAATCAAGGAAACTGGCTTGCCATTGAGTTACCCGTATTGTTTTGGTATTCTACAGCTGTTATTGTTGCTAGTAGTGTTACCATGATACTCGCTCAAAAAGCATTGCAGACGGGCCGTAGTGCGTCCTATAAAGCACTTATTAGCCTAACGGCCATACTTGGCATTGTATTTATTTCCCTTCAATGGATGGGCTTTAAAGACCTTGAATTAAGAGGCATCGCACTAATAGGCCCTCAAAGTAACTCTGCATCTTCGTTTTTGTTTGTAATAACTGGATTACACATGTTGCACGTGCTAGGAGGCGTTATTGCCCTAGTTGTGCTCTTTTTCAGGGCTTTTTGGGCTAAAACAAGCGAAACTGGGGTGGTTCCGGTTCAACTAGTAGCTACTTATTGGCACTTTGTAGATATTCTTTGGATCTATCTGTTTATCTTTTATCAAATGATTGCCTAATTCAAATAAAAAGTTACCCGGAAATCGTCTTTTTTGACTGATAGCCAATATTTTTGCAACGAAATTTTTAATAAGACATGTCAACAGCAACAGTAGAAACAACAAAGTCTTGGGGTGGTGGAAAAAGCCCATTTAACGTCGAGTACGGTAAATTAATGATGTGGTATTTTTTGATGAGTGATGCCTTTACATTCGGCGCTTTTCTAATCTCATATGGTACCATTCGTTTTTCAACCAATGGATGGCCTGACCCTAACGAAGTGTTTAGAAGTTTTCCTTTTGCGCCAGAAGGCGTTCATGCGCCACTTGTGTTTGTGAGTGTCATGACTTTTATCTTAATCGTTAGTTCTGTAACCATGGTACTTGCTGTAAAAGCAGGTCAGGAAATGGACAAGAAAGCTGTTGTTAAATACATGATCTGGACCATCATTGGTGGTATTGCTTTCTTAAGCTGTCAAGCTTGGGAGTGGAATCACTTACACCACGAAGGTGCATGGTGGGGTCGCAATCCATTTTTAAATGCAGATGGTACCGCTTCATCAACCAACTTTACCAATTACTTTTTTACCATTACAGGTTTCCACGGATTCCACGTATTCTCTGGTGTGATCATTAATATTATCATGTTAATCATGACGCTATTGGATAAGTTTGAACAGCGTGGTCATTACCTCATGATTGAAAAAGCTGGTTTGTACTGGCACTTTGTAGATCTAGTATGGGTATTTGTATTCACTTGTTTTTACCTTATCTAGTTTAACTCACATCAATCACTTTAATTTACAATCGAATGTCACATACTGCTCAACACGAAGAAAGCCACGGTGCTGGTGAAGTAAAAAAAGTTACCATCATTTTATCAGTATTAACCATTATTGAATTGATACTTGGTTTTTGGATGATGGATATCCATAATGTTGGTATGCGCCTTGCTATTAAAGGTTCTATCGTTATTTTAATGATGGCAAAAGCATTTTACATTGTTGCTTATTTCATGCACTTAAAACATGAATTAAAGAACCTAATTATGACCATTGTGGTTCCATTGGGTTTATTTATCTGGTTTATCATTGCCTTCTTATACGATGGTAATTCATTCAGAAATTTACGTAATACCTACGATCCTTATTTTAAAGAACGTGCTACCATTAAAGTAGAAAAAAAGGAAGAAGGTCATGGTGAAGCTGCACATGAAGCGGTAGCTGATACCACTGCACACGCATCAGATACAGCAGCGGTAGAGAACAAACACTAATCTAAATTGTTATGCAATAAGAAAAACCACCGACCTTTGTTTGGTGGTTTTTTTATACGAACCTTTTTACATGAATAAAAAATCGATATTAGGTTTACTCGTTGCCCTTGGGCTTCCACTGTTTTGTTACTTGTGGCTTAAATCTGCAAGTGACCATGCCGTAGACATGCCTCGTAAATATCTATTAGATACCGTGGTTACGCGCATCGAAAAGGGGAAGGAAGTAACAGATAGCATTTGGCATAAAACGCGCAATATTACGCTCGTAAATCAATTGGGAGACACGGTTAGCATTTATGATAAGGGCTCCAAAATAATGGTGATTGATTATGTTTTTACAAGTTGTAGAAGCATTTGTCCCAAGCTCACTTTTAATATGCAAAAACTCCAACACTCTTTTAAGCTTGGAGGTAACGTACGTAATAAAATCGATACCGCGGTTGTGCAATTTGTTTCTTTTACCGTAGATCCTGAACGTGATTCGGTACCTGTATTAAAAAACTATGCCGATTTGTTTGGTGCCAATCATGATAACTGGTGGTTTTTAACGGGCAGCAAAGACAGCATTTACAAATTTGCATTTGAAGAATTAAAAGTTGATAAATTCAGCGAAGAGCCTATCAGTCCTGACTTTGTGCATACCTCAAGGTTTGTATTACTCGAC
>JAGWVE010000115.1 GCA_018971025.1 Bacteroidota bacterium
TTTGTGATTACCGGTTTATTGGGATTGATTTGGTTGTTTTTCTGGAAAGCTTTTTATCATGCGCCTGCAAATCATCCAAAAATTACTGCAGCAGAATTGGAGTATATCAATAGTGATGTAGAACCTGTAGAAGTGAATGCAGCACCAAAACTAGAAAAAAAATATACCTGGGGTAGGTTGTTGGGGTATAAACAAACCTGGGCTTTCTCCATTGGTAAATTATTAACCGATCCTATATGGTGGTTTTATCTTTTCTGGTTACCGGACTTTTTAGAAAGTCAATACGGACTAAAAGGTACGGCCATCGCATTGCCTGTTGCCACCGTGTACACTTTGTCGGTGATTGGAAGTATTGGTGGAGGTTGGATTCCTTTAAAATTAATGAGTAAGAATTGGCCAGTATTTAAAGCAAGAAAAACTTCCATGTTAATGTATGCTTTGTTGGTGTTCCCCATCTTATTTGCACAATATTTAGGATCCTTAAATATGTGGTTGGCGGTATTGGTAATAGGTATTGCTGCTGCAGCACACCAAGCATGGAGTGCTAATATTTTCACCACGGTAAGTGATATGTTCCCTAAACATACCGTTGGATCTGTAACAGGTATTGGTGGTATGTTTGGTGCATTGGGTGGTATTTTATTATCCCTATTGGTACAAAAGAATTTGTTTGTACACTACCGTGCCATCAATCAAATTGAAACTGCCTACTATATCATGTTTGCGTGGTGCGCTACGGCCTATTTACTTGCATGGTTAATTATGCATTTGCTAGTGCCTAAGGTAAATGTGATAGAAGATTAAATAAAAGGTGCCACTCATTGTGACACTAGGAAAAATAAAAAAGCCGCTCCTTTTGGAAGCGGCTTTTTGGTAGCTGTAGGGGGAGGGCTCGAACCTCCAAGGGGCAGTTAGCTATAACACAAAGTTCAGTGGTCGACCCTGGTCGCCTATTGCTAGACGGCTCTATGTTACGTTTATCCCGTGATCCCCACCCCCGAGACAAGGGGGCATGTATGCCAAGATTTCATCACCCCACAGTATTAAGAACTTTTCATTTGAGAAGTTGTTGTATATTTCCCCTCATTTGATATATCAAAACTAATGTATTGTGCTATTTGTTGCAAATATTTTAATCATTTATTTTAAAATATAGAAAATAGTTAATAAATTACCGTATTATTTAAAATTATATAAAAATGGAGCCAAAAAACAACCCTAAATTAAACATTGACAAAAGCCTCGATAAGTTGGATTTACAAATTATTCAAGCCATGATGCAGGATGCCGAGGTTTCTTATGCCGACTTGGGTAAGCAGTTTTTTGTATCGGGTGGTACCATTCATGTGCGTATCAAAAAATTAGAGGAGTTGGGCATTGTGCAGGGTAAGCGTTTGGCGGTGGACCTAAAAGTATTGGGTTACGATATCATTGCCTTTATTGGTATTTACTTAGAGAAGAGTTCCATGTATGATAATGTGGCGCAAGCATTGAAAGCCAT
Source organism: Bacteroidota bacterium (assembly GCA_018971025.1). Taxonomy (GTDB): domain Bacteria; phylum Bacteroidota; class Bacteroidia; order Chitinophagales; family Chitinophagaceae; genus Sediminibacterium. The sequence goes on from JAGWVE010000115.1 coordinate 1,502, forward strand.
TCCACAAGTGGTGCGCGTAAACTACACCACGGGCAACTATAGCATGTTTGTTGAAATAGTTTGTAAGGATATTCAACAATTGCGTTTTGTCTTACACGATGAGCTGCAAAAAAT
>JAGWVE010000070.1 GCA_018971025.1 Bacteroidota bacterium
TAGAAGCCATGTGCTATCAACTGCCCATTATAGCGGCCAATAATACCTGTTTACCGGAAATTGGACAGGGCGCCGCCCTCTATTTTGACCCCAATAATGCCCCTCAAATAGCAGTTTTACTAGAAGCTATTGTTAACAATGACCCATCTGTTATTGCCAGTGTAAATGCACAATCCATTGTATTACAACAGTTTAGCTGGGAAAAAACGGCAAATCAGTTTATACAAATTGCAGCTAAGAGCCTCAATAATGCACCTAAACACGCATAAATTGTTTATTTTTAAGCCTTTAACAACATTTGAGTTGGATGGCTAAAGCTTTTACAATGCGGTTGTATAAAATGCGTAGGTTGATTGACTTACTCATTTTAGTACTTTCCTTTTACAGCGTAGAATTATTTTCTATGTGCGGGATTGACTCACCCATACATCCTCCTCAAAAGAATCAAATCCTATTATTATTTATTTTAATATTAACATGGTTTGTTTCGGCGGTAGTAACCAAACTATACAAAGACCGGGTGTCCAATAATTTTGTTGAAGAAATTGTAATTGTACTCAATGCGGGCATCATTCAATTTATCATTGTAGCCGCTATTTTATTTATTAGCAAGTCTACCATCGATGCTGGTTTTATTATTGCAGTGCTGGTACTATTTGCTTTACTACAAGTGCTTGTAAAATATTTTATTCGTAAAAAAATGCATTGGTCTTTTTTTAATGACCAAACACTTTCACAAAAACTATTGCTGATTGGCACTGCTTCGAGTATCGAAAAATTAAGCCAAACACTTACCACGCATTTTTATTATGGTTACCACTGTATTGGTTATGTAAGTGATCAAGATTATAACATTCAAGGATTAGCATGGCTTGGTACTACCAATAATTTAGGCGCTATTATAGATGAACAACAGGTGCAAAAAGTAATTGTATCGTTGCCGTCACTCACCGAAGAATCAATACGTTTTTACCTAGAAACCTGCGACGCTAAAAACGTTAAAACCCTTATTGTACCTAACTATGAGCAGTTTACCTCTACCACATTAGAAATAGATCAAATTGGACTGATTCCGGTATTAAACCTCCGCTCATTACCACTCGATAAATACGAAAATGAACTGTGGAAACGCATATTTGATATGGTGTTTAGTGCGGCATTTTTAATTTTTATTGCGAGCTGGTTGTTTCCCATTGTAGCGCTACTTATTAAGTTAACTTCTAAAGGGCCTGTATTTTTTGTACAAGAACGTTGGGGTTTTAACAATACTAAAATGAACTGTTACAAATTTAGAACCATGTATGTAAATACAAATGGCGATGGTAAATTTGAACACACCATAAAAAATGATCCAAGGGTTACACCACTAGGTAAATGGCTGCGTAGTTGGAGTATCGATGAAATGCCACAGTTTTGGAGCGTACTTATGGGTACCATGTCTGTGGTGGGTCCACGCCCGCACGTGACCCCTCAAAACGTAGAGTACTTACAAAAAATTGATAGTTATTTATTGCGTCATCAGGTAAAGCCTGGCCTTACTGGATGGGCACAAGTAAATGGGGCACGTGGTGAAATGCCCGATATCCAGCACATGCAAACAAGGCTTAATTACGATCTCTATTATATTCATAGGTGGAGCTTTTGGTTAGACCTGCAAATTATTTTGCAAACCATTGTTAACCTCTTTAAAGGCGATGTTCATGCGTATTAATAAACAAGTTCGGGTTAAGGTTTTACTGCTTGCCATCCTCGCAAACCTATGCCTAGCAGGGGTTGTACAGGCGCAAACCATTTGGGAAGACAGCCGTTCTTTAATTTACCCGTACCTAACCCGTATGGCAGATAAAGGACTTATTACACTGCAAGATGTGGTACTTCCCATTACACATACACAAATTAATGAGGCATTAAAAACATTATCAAGCAAGCAAGCTTCACTTAATAAAATAGAAAAAGAAGAACTTGCTTTTTTTATAAAAGAATATACACCACCCGTAGATCCATCAGATACGGTCATGCAAAAACTATCTATTTTATCTAAAGATAAATGGGGGAGATGGCGTGGTGCAACCGTTGGCAACGGAAATTTTTACATGCAATTAGATCCGGTGTCGGGCCTTATGCGCACAACAGGTTCTAACAATAAATCTATTACGCAGTATGGAAACGGCGCTTATATACGTGGTTATTTAGGTAAGCATTTTAATTTTCAATTTTACTACCGCGATATTACAGAGTCGGGCACGGGTATCGATTATGCCAAACAAAGCACCGACGTACAAGGCGTAATAAAAAAAGATACTGCGCTTCAAAAAAATCTTAACTATTCTGATTTGCGCGCTTCTATAAGTTACCGATTTAAAAACGGAACCATTAGTATTGGGCAAGATCAAATGATGTGGGGTTATGCCAACAACGGTCGTATTGTATTAAGTGGCAAAGCGCCCACGTACCCATACATTAGACTCGACTATAAACCATTGTCGTGGCTGCATTTTAACTATGCGCACATGTGGTTGCAATCCAATATAATTGATAGTAGCCGCATTTATAATTTGGGTAATACCGTGTATGGTGGCAAGTATACGCCGTTTATAAACAAATACATGGTGATGCACTCTGTGCAAATAATGCCTAAAAAAGGCATGGTATTTAGTATTGGTGAATCTATTATTTACAACGATCAGTTGCACCTTCCTTATTTTATTCCAGTACTATTTTTTAAAGCAGTGGATCAGGCCAACACCATGGGTACCAACAATGGCGCTAGTGGCAATAGTCAATTATTTTTTAGTGCTAGTTTAAGAAACATTGTTCCTAAGTCGCATGTGTACGCAACATTATTGATTGATGAATTACGTCTCACCAAAGTTTTTAACCAAACAAAAAGTAGAAACCAAGTGGGCTTTACTTTTGGTGTAGAACGCCAAGACGTACTGCCTAATTTATCGATAGGGGCAGAGTATACCCGTGTTAATCCATTTGTGTACAACAACTATATTACCCCACAAACCTATACCCATGCTACCTATAGCTTAGGCGACTGGATGGGTAATAATTTTGACAGACGCACCTGGTTTTTTTCTTACAAACCCATGCCTCGTTTATTTATTACAGGTAGGTTTAACAATATCAAAAAAGGTGGCCCGGGCACTTTACTGCAACAGTATTTTTCGGAACCTCAACCTTCGTTTTTATTTGATTATCAATACCATCAGTCTACGTATTATGTGCAGGCCCGCTACGAAATCATTCATGGCGTATATGCAACGGCCCAATATTATAAGAGCAAACAGCGTTTTGCAGCCCCTGCAGGTAAAATTGTAAATGAGTCGCAGGTACAAATTGGCTTCAATTTCGGATGGTAAAAGATTAATAGTTTAATTTCACAGACCTAGAAAAAGTGATTATGCGTAAAATAGTATTTATAATGGTGATGTTGGTAACCCTTGCTGGTTTATCAAATCCTTCTTTTGCTCAAATTAAAAAACCTACCGGCGCATTGTCTGCGATGGGTGGTATGAGTGAAGCTCAACTCTTTCAACTATGGCGTAACGCTACCAACACCGGTATGACCGAGTCGGAAGTGATCAAAATATTTACCCAAATGGGTGTAAACGGCGCTCAGTATTTGCAACTTAAAAAACGTTTTGAAAAAAAGGTAGAAGAAACACCCGAAGCCGATTTAGAAGAAGAAGCCGAAGACTTAAATGCATCGATGGGTGACACCAGTTTTATCAAACAAATGCCAACACGTAGGTCCTCTGCTATTTTTGGGATTCGCTTTTTTTCTAACGCAAAAAATACTTTTGCGCCCAATATAAAATTAGCCGCACCTAAAAGTTATATCCTTGGCCCCGACGATCAATTGCAACTTATTTTAACGGGCGTTAACGAGAGCACTCAGTTATTAAAAATTACGCCAGACGGTTTTATCAATATCAAATATGTGGGTATTGTTCAGTTAAGTGGCCTTAGTTTAGAACAAGCAGAAAGTGTGATTGCTAAAAAAATGGCCAAATCATATCCATTATTAAAAGCAGGTCAAACCAAACTTACGCTCTTATTAAATAAATACCGTACCATACGTGTAACCCTTGCTGGTGAAGCGTATAGGCCAGGTACCTATAGCGTGCCAGGCGTTATTTCGGTATTTAATTTACTATACATTACAGGTGGCCCCACCGAAAAAGGATCGCTGCGTAACATCTATGTAATGCGCAATAATAAAAAAATTGCTGAAATAGATTTTTATCAATTCTTATTAAATGGCAATCTTACCAACAATATTAAAATAGAAGACCAAGACGTTATTTATTTTCCTTTTTATCAAAAGCACGTATCTGTTACAGGTGCATTTAAAAGACCTTCCATTTATGAATTACAACCGCAAGAGAATTTAGCGGACCTCGTAAATATGTCGGGTGGTTTTAACGATACAGCTTTTAAAGAGCGTGTAAAAATATTCCAGTTTGGTGCAGCGCAGCGTCAAATAAAAGATGTGGCTGCACAAGATTTTGCAACTTATTTACCAAAAAATGGAGACTCTGTTTTTGCCGATAAAGTAAACGAGAGTTATGCCAACAAAGTATTTATTGGTGGTGCTGTAACCATTGCAGGTAATTATGAGTTAACGCCACAGCTAACACTTAAGCAGCTCATAAAAAAAGCGGGTGGTGTTAGAGAATCTGCTTTTTTACAACGTGGTTATATCAATAGGATTGACAAAGACATGCAAAAGCAGCTCGTAAGTTTTGATTTAATAGAACTTCAAAAGCAGCCAGCGCTGGATATTGTATTAACCAAAGACGATTCTGTGTTTATTCCTTTCATCCAAAGTTTACGCCAGGCCAACAGCATAGAAGTGGTAGGAGCTGTAAATAATCCGGGCCGATTCGAGTTTCGTAATGGTATGCGTCTAGAAGATGCGCTATTATTAGCAGGAGGCTTTAATAACAACGCAGACAATGGAAAAATTGAAGTGCTTAGATATACAGCAACTACAAAAGATAGTTTAGCCAATCAAGTATTAGATAGCTATAAACTTACCGTAGCCCCTGATTTAAATGCAGGTGACAAAGCATTTACGTTACAAGCAAAAGATAAAATTGTAGTATCGTCGATCCTTAATGGCGAATCGATTGGCGTAGTTAAAATTGGCGGCGAAGTATTGTATCCAGGTAGTTACTCGCTTACCAACCGTCAAGAAACTGCCGATCAGTTAATTAAACGCGCTGGGGGCTTAACACAGTTTGGAAATATGGCGCAAATTAAAATTTACAGACAAGGTGTTTTAGTAGGCATCGACTTACAAGAAAGTGATTACCGTGTTGGTTATAATGACAGTATTTATATTCCTAAAACTGAACCACTAGTAGAAGTGACGGGCGCTGTATTTAACCAACAATTTGTACAATACAATGGAACTGGTCTTCGCTACTATATAGCAGCAGCGGGCGGTTTAACAGAAAAAGCGGTATTAAATAAAGCGTATGTGCAGTACAGCAATGGACTAAACAAAAAGACAAAGCGCTTTTTATTTTTCCGTTCTTATCCAACCATTTTACCTGGTTCAAAAATTATTGTACCAACTACAGATGGAACCATTGCCAAACTTATTAACTCAAATACAGTTTCTTCTATACTAACCTCTATCACTGCGTTGGTGAGTGTTTTTGTATTACTCAAAAAGTAAACAGCATGCAAGACGAACAATATACATTTAGAGCACCATTACTCAACGCTGTTAAAAGTGTAATGACTGTTGTTACCACAAAAACAAAACAGTTGCTGCTAGGTGCAGTGGTGGGTGGGCTATTGGGCCTTGGTTATGCTGCTTTAAAACCTACGACTTATCAGTCCAATATTAGTTTTTTTGTAGAAGACAGTAAAAGTAGTAGTAGCTCTTTAATGTCGATGGTGGCAGGTCAATTTGGGCTCGACTTAGGATCATTAACAGGTGGCAATGGCGTACTTGCTGGCGATAACGTTTTAGAACTTGCAAAAAGTAAATTATTATTACAGCGTGCACTTCAAACCCCATATCCACTTGCTGGAAAAGACAGTACCTATAGTTTAGCGGATCATTATATTGCAACGATGGGTTGGTACGAGAAATGGAAAAACAATAATAAAATTGGATACGCTGTTTCATTTGCAACCAACAAAAATAAATTTACGAGACAAGAAGATTCGCTTTTTGGTGTAGTGCTTAAGCGCATAGTAGAAAAAGAATTGTCAATTAGCAAGCCCGATAAAAAATTAGGTTTTTATGCCATTGATGTAGAAACCAGAGACGAGTTATTGAGTAAACTATTGGCTCAAAAATTACTAGCTACCACAACCAATTTTTATATTGAAGGTAAAACAGGTAGGCTGCGTAAAAATCTGGACCGTTTGCAACATAGAGTAGATAGTTTGGGTGTGATTGTAAACGCTAGAACCCTTGCTACGGCGCAGGCTGCGGTTGCCAACCAAATAGATATCAATCCAGCACTTGCAGCTAATATTAGTGCCAGTACCGAAATTAAAAGCAAGGATAAAACCTTTGCCAATATTGTTTATGGCGAGCTGTTAAAAAACTTAGAAGTTGCTAAAACAGCACTAATACAAGAAACCCCTTCTATTGTAATTGTAGATGAACTTAAATTGCCCAAGCGCAATAAATTAGATTGGTATGTTGGGCTATTGGTTGGTTTAATAGCTGGTAGTGTTGTAACTACCCTTTACTATTTTAAATTAAAGCGGTAATGAAAATACACTTGACCTTGTAATGTCATAAAGTCAAGTCCATTTTTATAGTAGGTGCTAGGGTTAATAACAGCATCATACTCTTTATACCACCACTGGTAATTATTGCTGCGCATAACAGTAAAGCTTCCACCAAATAAAAAGTTTTTGTAATGATGGTCTACTTTTAAAGTAGCGATGGCATCTACCCAGTGTCTGCGCCAATCTTTAATGCGTTCAAAAGTGTAATAAAAAAAGTCGTTGTTGTGGATACGGCGCTCTACAACTAGTGCAACGCGGTTAATGCCTTTATTGTAAGCTATTTCAAGGAGTTGACTGTTGCCGCCTGGTCCTAAACCAGAGCCCATTACTTTACCTCTATTGGTGTAGCCTTGTTTTACAGAGTCGCCTAAATACCAACTTTTAGCCTCAAAAATAAGTTTAGCATTGTTAAAACTTAGCTGAGTAAGTTCCATACCAAACTCTAAACTCGCACCATTTTTTTGAGGGAATAATTTTCTAAAACCAGCCACAAACGCAGTAGGAACGGTGGTGTTGGCCATTAAAAATAATGGGTTAAGGGTTTGATCGTTTCTTCCAAACTCGGCATAAAATTCGGCGTGTTCTTTTTGCATTAAATAACGCACAAAGAGGCTACCCATTATTTGTTTGCGTTTGCTTTTTTCTAGTGCTGTCGTATTCACACCATAAAAACCAAAGAGTGGTAAATAGTCTAATGGACTTTTAGCTTCATCGGTATACATGTATGCTGTTTTTGCAAAGCCTACAAATAAGCCATCTAAAAACTTGGGCTGAACCGTAACGGTGAGTCCAGTAAACATGCGCTGTTTATCAGGCTTTGGAATATACAGGGTGGTGCCGTAATACACCCTTCTTGGTTCTAAAGGTTCTATATGAGAATTTTCTAAAACACCGGTAATAGCCTGCCATTCTATGCTACCAAAAATTGTTTTCATTGGCTTTTTACTCTCGTAGGCAAGGTGTAAAAATCCGGGCGCATTATTGGTTAACAGTAAAGACTGATAATACCCCGGGCCCCACCATCTGTTTTCTGTAGAGACACCCACCGAACTATTTTTAAAATTATATTTTATAAATGATTGGCCTGGTGCAATGCGGTTGATAGGGTTTGTGCCAAAGCGTTCTGGCATATCTATTTTATTAATCCACTGGTAATAATCTCTCCAATGAATGGCGTTATGCTCGGTGTAAAAAGTTTCGTAAGGCTTGTTTTCTGTAAAAACAAAACTTGGTTTAAACTGCGCAGTAATATGTCCACGCTCATAAAAAATACCCGTACTAATAACCGTCTGATACCCAACACTGGGTATCATTTCGGCGTCATTGATGGTAATAGGGTGGTGTGTGTTGTAAACATCCCATTTACTAAGCGGCAACAGTCTAATTTTTTGCTTGGTTGTATCTAATATTTTTGTGCCTTCTATATTGTGCACGATTCGATCGCCAAAAGAAAAGTCTTGAATGATTGGATCAAAATTTGTTTGACCCGCAAGCAAATAACGCTGCGAAAAACTATAATTTTTATTAAAATTTCCGCTTAATTGTTGTCTTCTAATATATAGTTGTTGCGATGGGTCGGTAACCGTTTGCGCATCCGCTACCATTGCAATCACGCAGCTAGCGGCAA
>JAGWVE010000071.1 GCA_018971025.1 Bacteroidota bacterium
CTATCTGTTATAGATAAACATATCGTTTCATTGCAACAAAATGGCATTACTGTACATGTAAACACAAGCATTACACAAGAACCTTATTTTTCAGATTTTGAAAATATACTTGCACATGCTACACCATTAAATCCGGATGTCGTTATTGGTATTGGCGGCGGGAGTGTATTAGATATAGCAAAACTTGTAGCTGCTCAGTTAGACAATACACAAACGCTTAGAGACTATGTGGGTATTGGATTATTAAAGGGTAGAAAAAAGAAATTGATTTGCATACCAACTACATCAGGTACGGGAAGTGAAGTGAGCCCCAATGCTATTTTGGTTGACAATGAGGACCATCAAAAAAAGGGCATCATTAGTCCATTCTTGGTTCCAGATATGGTACTCGTAGATCCTTTATTGACGCTTTCGCTTCCACCTGCTATTACTGCAGCTACAGGTATGGATGCACTCACGCACTGCCTTGAAGCGTATACCAATAAATTTGCGCTGCCATTTATTGACATGTTTGCCTTAGAGGGCATTAGACTTATAGCATCGCATATAATTACGGCTGTAACAAATGGTACGGATGTGGTGGCAAGAGAAAAAGTAGCTATGGGTAGTTTGCTTGGTGGCTTTTGTTTAGGCCCAGTAAATACGGCTGCAGTTCATGCATTGAGTTATCCTTTAGGAAGTTTATATCATTTATCACATGGTTTGAGTAATGCACTTCTTCTGCCTTATGTGATGGAATTTAATATTGTAGGGTCCGAAAAAAGATATGCCGAAGTGGCTGTTGCACTAGGCTGTACCAAGGAGGCGACAGATCAATTAACCGCTTTAGCGGGGGTAGAAAAAATCAAACAATTAAATGCTGCTTGCGGCATTCCGGCCACTTTAAAAGAGGTAGGTGTTGAATATACTGCGCTAGAAGCAATGGCTAAAGACGCTATGAAAATTCAGCGCCTATTAAAAAACAATCCAAGAGAAGTAACGGAAGCGTTGGCGCTTGAAATATTTAAAAAGGCATTTTAATATGGGTAATAAAAAATACAGTGGGGTTATTATTCCTACCGTAACACCTTTAACGGCGTCTTTTGCTTTAGATGTTACAGCACTAGAAAAAATGTTTGCTCATTTTTATGCGCATGATGCGCTTCCATTTATTTTAGGAACAACGGGTGAGGCAGCAAGTTTTTCAATAGCATTTAAAATTAATTTTTTACAAGAAGCGGGTAAGCTTAAAAAACCAAACACGTTATTATATGCGGGCATTTCTTCTAATTGTATCGAAGAAAGTATTGCCTTAGCGGCTGCTGCAAAAGATGCAGGGGTGGATGTAGTGGTAGCAACGATCCCAAATTATTACGCATTAACTGAAGAGCAAACGATACACTATTTTGAATCCTTGGCAAATGCTAGTGCACTGCCTTTAATTATTTATAATATTCCTGCTACAACACATGTTTCATTGTCACTAAATGTGATTGACACCTTAAGTAAGCATCCTAATATAGTTGGTTGTAAAGACAGCGAGCGAAGTGACGAAAGACTTGCTCAAAGTTTGCATTTATGGAAAGACCGCAAAGACTTTAGTTTTTTTGTGGGATGGGCTGCAAGGTCTGCTCCTGCTTTGTTGGCGGGTGCCGATGGAATTATTCCTAGCACGGGAAATGTAGTTGCTTCTATTTATAAAAAAATGATCGATGCTGTTACAAATGGTGACAAAAATACTGCGCAAGCAATGCAGGTATTAAGTGATAATGCAGGCGCTGTATATCAAGAAGGTAAAACACTAGGCCAAAGTTTATGGGCCTTAAAAACACTCATGCATCATTATCAATTATGTGCACCTTATGTACAAGCACCCTTACTTCCTATGCATGCAAATGAAGCAGCGGTGTTGATTCAAAATTTTGAAAAAATTAATTTTAATAGCTAGACATGAATAAACCAATTATAGGAATTACAATGGGCGATCCTGCCAGCATTGGACCAGAAATTGCAGTTAAAGCACTGATGCAGGAATCAATCCATACAATATGTAGACCCGTTATTATTGGTGATGCCAATGTGTTTGCGCAAATCATTGCACGCTTACAATTACCTGTTAGCATCAACCCTATCACTACAATCAGTGAAGCAAATTTTGAATTTGGCAAGATTGATATTTATGATTTACACAATGTAGATATGGAAACCTTGGCATTTGGAACGATTAGTGCCATGAGTGGAGAAGCTTCTTTTCAAGCGGTAAAAAAAGTAATAGAGCTTGCCATGGACAAGCAAATAGACGCAACGGTTACGGGTCCTATCAATAAAAAATCTATCAATGAAGCAGGTCATGCATTTGCGGGCCACACAGAAATTTATGCTACCTATACGGGTACTAAAAAGTATGCCATGCTACTTGTAGAAGATCATATCAATGTGATACATGTAAGCACACATGTTTCATTGCGCCAAGCTTGTGACTTGGTTCAAAAAGATAGAATTGTTCAGGTGATAGAATTACTTGTGGATGGATTAAAGCGATTGGGTAAAACCAATTTAACCATTGGCGTGGCAGGATTAAATCCGCACGCTGGTGATAATGGACTTTTTGGTACCGAGGAGGCAGAACAAATTATTCCAGCCATTGAAGCCGCTAGGGAACTTGGCTATAGCGTAGAAGGTCCAGTGCCGCCGGATACCATGTTCGCAAAAGCTGCGATGGGAGCTTATGGTGGCGTGGTGGCAATGTATCACGATCAGGGTCATATCCCTTTTAAGCTGGCAGGGTTTAGGTGGAATGAAGAAAAACAACAAATGGATAGTGTGAAAGGAGTCAACATTACTTTAGGCCTTCCGATTATCAGAACCTCTGTAGACCATGGTACCGCTTTTGAGATTGCTGGTAAAGGCATTGCAAGCGCAGACGCCATGGTACTTGCTATTGAGAGCGCTGTTCAATTATCTAAATACAAGGCATGATTATAGTTGTAGCCGACGATTTTACGGGTGCTGCAGAATTAGCAGGTATTGCACTTCGGTATGGCCTGTCTTTAAAAATTTGTGGCGTTAACGAAATTGAAGCTACTTGTTCTCATGAAACCGGTTGTATTGTAAATACCAATAGCCGTTCATTAGAAAAAAATCTTGCTCTTGAGCAAACTAAAAAAACCATTGCTGCAATCATGCAGTATCAGCCTAGCTTTTTGTATAAAAAAATAGATTCTGTTTTACGAGGGTATGTAGTAGACGAATTAAAACTGCAAATGTCGTTGATGGGTAAATCAACTGCGTTAGTAGTTCCATCCAATCCAAGTTTAGGCAGAACCATTAAGGATGGTGTAATGTATATACAAGGGGTACCAGTTGCTGACACTGATTTTTGTAACGATCCCGAATTTCCAATTACTAAAAGTAAGGTTGTTGCGATGTTAAATGATAACAGCGTGCATGTAGTTGAACCTAATTCAATTCTAACAGCTGGAATTTTAGTAGGATCCGTAAACACTGCAGTAGATATTGAAAATTATGCAAACCATGTGTATGATACAGAGGTGCTTGCTGGTGCTGGCGATTTTTTTACTGCGTTATTAGCTACAAAATACCATTCTGTTGATACGCAAGTTCCTACATTATTATCCCCTTTTTTATTTGTAGCAGGTAGTGCATTTAGTGAAGCACGTGAAAGAATAAAGTTGTGGAAACAACAGGCCATTGCTGTTACAAGCATGGGTGACTTTTTTGAATGCATCACCACCAGTAACGAAAAATATGTACTAGCCATCAAAGAAAATGTAGCAACTATCAGTGCTTCTGATTTGCGTATAGCCATGGCTAAACAAGTTCAAAAATTAATTGCAACCTTGGGCATTAAAGAAATTTGTATCGAAGGAGGATCTACTGCTGCAAGCATTTTAGAGGTTTGTGGCATTACAACTTTAACGCCAACACATGAACTTGCTAGAGGGCTGGTGCGCATGCACGCAGCTGATTTATTTATCACTGTTAAACCAGGAAGTTATCCGCTGCCTAGTCATTTAATACAACTTTAAAACTATTACCATGCATCAGCTTCATTTTATTGACTATGCAATTATTATTATTGTTTTAGCCATTACCCTTTATCTTGGTTTTCGTTTTGCGAACAAACAAAATTCGACGCAAACCTTTTTTTTAGCGAAAGGTAATTTTCCATCTTGGGCACTAGGCTTGTCGCTACTTTCTACATTAATTAGTAGTGTTACATTTTTAGGCTATCCTGCACAAGGCTTTACAAGTAATTGGATTTTATTGGTGCAAGGTTTAATGGTACCCATTGTGCTGATGGGCACTATCTGGTTTATTGTGCCGCTCTATAGAAAAGTCATTGGCCTAAGCACCTACGAATATTTTGAAAAACGTTTTGGTGTTTTTGCTAGGTATTATAGCTCTTCTTCGTTTATTATTAGACAGTTTGCTGGTATGGGCACCGTGTTATTTTTAATTGCCGTTGCCATACAAAAATTAACGAGCATGAATGCTTATTTGATTTTAGCAGTGGTAGGATTGATATTAACGGTTGTAAATCTTAAAGGCGGCATGCAGGCTGTTATTTGGCTGGATGTATTTCAAGGCTTTATGTTATTTGCCAGTGGCATCATTTGTTTAACCTTACTGCTGATGTCCATTAAAGGCGGTATACCAGCAGCTATCGCAATAGCCACCACAAATGATCGTGCAGGTTTTGGACCTTATGACATAGATTTTTCTAGGCTCACTTTAATTGTGATGATTATTAATGGCTCTTTTTATGCCATTCAAAAATATGGCACCGACCAAACTGTTGTACAGCGCTATCTTTCCGCCAAAACAGACAAGTCTGCAATACGTGCTTCTATGATGGGTATTTTATTAACCGTACCTGTATGGACTATTTTTATGTTTATTGGTACAGCTCTATTTGTTTTTTATCAACAAAATCCATTACCAGCAGGTACAGAAGCAGCAGCTGTTTTTCCATATTACATGATGACGCAGTTGCCGGTTGGCGTTGTAGGTTTTATTGTAGCCGCACTTATTTCTGCAGCTATATGTAGTTTAAGTGCAGATTTAAATTCATTAGCAGCAGTGGGTGTTGAAGATTATTATAAAAAAATAAAACCTACTGCAACAGACGAAAATTATTTACGGGTAAGCAAATGGCTTGTTGTTCTTTCTGGATGTATTTCGGTGCTCATTGGATCTTTGTATTTGTATGTTGGCAATGAAGGTGTACTGGGTGTTATTTTTACCATCTATGCCATATTTAGTGGGGGAATAGTTGGTATATTTATGTTAGGCATTTTTAGTGCAAGAGCAAATAAGCAGGGTGTAAATATTGGCATTATTGTTTGTGTTTTATTTACCGCCTATGCCTTTTTAACTTCTACTGAAGTAGGACTCGAAGGACATAAAGTGCGCCTATTAGATTTTGGTCGTTTTAATTTTACGCACCATAAACTGATGTTGGGTGTGTATAGTCATTTGATTGTGATTGTGGTGGGTTATGTAGCAAGTTTGTTCTATCCAAAACCGGTTTTAGATACGAATTTATTATACAGTGGGTGGCTTCAAAATAAAAGAAATGAAAAAAAGTAACCAATATAAAAACCTCGTTGCAACCAGTAAAATAGGGGCTTTTGTTATTTGTATGCTACTGCAATGGCAGCTAGTGCATGCACAGCAAAATGCTGATACAAAGTATACGAAGCCTTTAAAAGAAGTACTTCAAGATGTTCAAAAAAAATACGGTGTCGCCATAAAATTTGTGGATAGTATGGTCGCTGGAAAACTGGTTACCTACGCCGATTGGAAATATAGAAATGATGTTGAACAAACACTTGATAATATTTTAAAACCACTTGAATTAAAAGTTAAAAAAGAAGGCGATAAAAAATATAAGTTAAGTGTGTATGAATATTTTAGATGGAATGTAGAAGAAGGATGGGCGGAGCTAGATAGGATAGCAGCTCAATATAACAATCTTGAACAGTGGGAAAAAAGAAAGCAAGCACTTGTGCCAGCCATCATAGAAGCGCTTCAATTAAAAAATTTACCTGCACGAGTAGCTACTGCGCCTATTTATACAACAGTAAAAAAGTATAATGGTTATACCATCCAAAATATTGCTATCGAATACCTTCCTGGCGTATGGGTGAATGGATCACTATATAAGCCAGACCATTACAAAGGAAAACTTCCACTTGTATTACACCCGCAAGGACATTGGGATAAGCACCGTTATAGACCTGATTGTCAATTTACGTCTGCGGCTATTGCAAAAATGGGTGCGATGGTTTTTAACTATGACATGTTTGCTTATGGTGAGTCTGGGTTACAAGTTAATTTTGAAGACCACCGAAAGAGCTTATCCATGACACTTCAGGTACTGGCAAGCAAAAGAATACTTGATTATTTTTTGGGCTTAAAAGATACGGATACCTCAAAAGTAGCCATGGCAGGGGGTTCTGGAGCAGGCACGCACACCATATTAATGGGGGCAATTGATAAGCGCATCAAAATTTTAGCACCCATTGTTTCTTTATCGTCCTATTTCTATGGCGGTTGTCCCTGCGAAAGCGGTATGCCTGTGCACCAGTGTTTAGGTAGAACCAACAACGTAGAAATTGCTGCACTTGCTGCACCAAAGCCACAACTTGTTGTGAGTGATGGCGGCGACTGGACAGATAAAATGCCGCAACATGATTTTTTATATTTACAAAAAATGTACGGTTATTATAATGCTGCACCGAATGTTACCAATGTGCACTTACCCAATGACAAGCATGATTTTGGATACAACAAAAGAGTGCCACTCTATCATTTTTTAGCAGACAATTTTGGCTTATCAACTGCAGCCATTGAAAATGAGTCTAAACAAATTGTTGACACAGCTATTACACTAGAAACAGATACTTCTTTTTATGTTTTTGGTAGTCATGGACAAAATTTACCAGCACACGCCGTTCATGGGTTTGATAACATAGAAAAATTATTTTATAGTGAAATTGATGCTGCTAAAAAAAATCAACGGTATAAAATTGGTCTGATTGATCTCATGCTCTTAAAGCGTCAAAAGCTTGGTGCCATTACATTAGCGGCACAATTAAACGCAGATGGCGTAGAGGTTGATATGGGTGGATTAGGCAACCGACCTACTTTTGACAATCAATTATTGATTGATAGTGTGCGTAATAAATTTATTACTACAGCTAAAGAAAATAAAGTAGAAATATTTTCTTTAGCGATGACAGGATACTATGCACAATCATTTTGTGGAAGACAAGAATACATTCAATCTATTCAAGATTGTATTACTACCATGAAATTAATGCAAGTTAAAACAGCATTTTTACCACTCGGTGTCCAGTGCGATCTTACAAAAAATCCTTTGGTTAGAGATTCTGTGATTGCGCGTTTACAAGTAGCAGGCAAAATGGCAAAAGAAGCAGGCGTTGTCATTGCCATTGAAACTTCGTTAAGTGCAAAAGAAGAGGTAAAATTATTAGCAGCCATTCATGAACCGGCTATAAAAATATATTTCAACTTTTCCAATCCTTTAAAAGAAGGACGTGATTTAATAAAGGAGTTGAAAATTTTGGGGAAAGACCGAATTGCGATGATTCATGCTAGCAATAAAGACAGCGTTTGGTTACAAAATGACCCTCAAATAGACATTAAAGCCATCAAAAACTGCCTCGACGAGATCGGATATGCTGGCTGGTTGGTGATTGAAAGGAGCAGAGACGCCAAAAAGCCTTCAGATACCAAGTATAATTATGGGGCCAACACAGCCTTTTTGAAGCAGGAATTTCAGTTGCAATAAGTGACCTAAAATAGTAAAATAATACATCAGTATAATAACTAGGCACATTGTAGCAATTGGCGGCTACCATTATATTTAACCTTTATTGCTGCCCTTCCAATATTGTAACATGAACAAACGATTGCCTGTACTACTATTACAAGTGCTATTGCCATTTTTGGGCATTGCTCAAATGAAGTTGTATGTTAGTGCCACAGGTAATGAATTGCAAAAAGCGGTTACGCAAGCGCGTCAATTGCGCAGACTCAAAGATCCTTCTGTTCAAAACGGCATTACCATTGTTTTAAAAGAAGGGACACATTATTTAAAAGAGCCCATTGTGTTTAGGTCCGAAGATGCGGGTACTACAATGAGTCCTACCATTATTACATCTGAAAATAAAAGAGCAACCATAAGTGGCGGTGTGGTTATTGATCATTGGAAACCTGTTACAAAACCAGTTCTAGGTTTATCAAGTAAAGCATATAAAAATGTTTGGGTGGCTGCGGTG
>JAGWVE010000015.1 GCA_018971025.1 Bacteroidota bacterium
AACAGGAGATACTGTGCAAGGTGCTGTTCGCCCTCCTAAAGAAGGTGAAAAATATTTTGCACTCATTAAAGTTGATTTTATCAATGGTAAAAGACCCGATGAAGTGCGTGACCGTGTACCATTTGATTATTTAACGCCGTTATTCCCCAACGAAAAATTAAACCTGTTTACTTCTCCAACAAATTATAGTACGCGTATTATTGACCTCTTTACCCCAATTGGTAAAGGTCAGCGTGGACTGATTGTGGCGCAACCAAAAGTGGGTAAAACCATGCTTTTAAAAGAAGTGGCAAACGCAATCGCAGCAAACCATCCGGAGGTTTATTTGATGGTGGTTTTAATTGATGAAAGACCAGAGGAAGTGACCGATATGGAGCGTAGCGTAAGAGCAGAAGTGATTGCTTCTACTTTTGATGAACCCGCAGAAAAACACGTGAAGGTTTCAGGTATCGCACTACAAAAAGCAAAACGCCTTGTTGAGTGCGGTCATGACGTTGTTATTTTATTAGATTCTATTACACGTTTAGCACGTGCACACAATACAGTAGCACCAAGTAGTGGTAAAGTATTAAGTGGTGGTGTGGAAGCAAATGCACTTTTAAAACCAAAACAATTTTTTGGTGCCGCGCGTAAAATTGAGCACGGTGGTTCATTAACCATTTTAGCAACAGCGTTAATTGAAACCGGTTCTAAAATGGACGAAGTAATCTTTGAAGAATTTAAGGGTACGGGTAATATGGAATTACAACTAGATCGTAAACTTGCCAACAAGCGTATTTTCCCTGCTATCGATTTAGTGGGTTCTTCTACACGTAGAGACGATTTATTACTTGATAAAGAGGTACTAGGCCGCATGAATATTTTACGTTTGTTCATCAACGATATGAATACCGATGAAGCCATGAACGAACTATTAAAACGCATGCGTGGTACCAAAGACAACGAAGAGTTTTTAGCGAGCATGAACAGATAATTTTTTGTTATGGCAGAACCCATTATCAATAAAGTAGAAGAAAGCGGTTTAATTTCTTTAGACCTGGAAAAATATTATCCGGCTGCGCCTATTCATGTCTTTGATTTGAAGGACCATTTATTTATGGGGCTCATTTTAAAAGAAAAAGAATTTAGAGCAGCGCTTACTGCCACCGATTGGGCGCAGTATCAAAACACCCATGTGGCCATCACCTGCTCTGCAGATGCGATAATCCCTATGTGGGCCTATATGCTTGTAGCGTCTGCGCTGGCGCCTTATGCCAATACAGTGTTTTTTGGTACAGAAGCTGCTTTGCAAGAAAAATTACTCTTACAAAACATTGAAGCTATTAACGCAGAAGACTATACCGATAAAAGAGTGGTCGTAAAAGGTTGTGGCGATATTCAAATTCCAGCAGCAGCGTATGTAAGCATTACCAACAAATTAAGACCTGTTACAAAGTCAATCATGTTTGGCGAACCTTGCAGTACGGTTCCTATTTACAAGAAAAAATAATTTACTTACTGCGCGTAGTAGCGTCTACAAAACGCTCGTCGTAATCTGCGCGAATGGTATTAAAGAGGCGGTCCCACACAAGTGTGTAGAGCCCATAGTTACCCGTAAAATATTGATGGTGCTGATTGTGGTTGGTAGAGGTATTAATCCATCTACCAATTTTAGTTTTGTGAAAACCTGCTGGATATAATTCGTAGCCAAGGTGCCCGTAAACATTGTACACAATCGAGAACAAAAAGAAAATTGCGAGTTGTGTAATATGAATGGGCATGATAAAATAAAAGATTACTACAATACCATGCTCCAAAACCGATTCTATTGGATGAAACGCATACGCAGCCCAGGGAGAGGGGTTGGTTGAGCGGTGGTGCACCAGATGCACATATTTAAAAAGTGTTTTGTGGTGCATGAGGCGGTGTACCCAATAAAAATAAAAATCATGTAGTACAAACATGATTGGAAAAGCTAAAAAATAATAACCCCAACCATAATCACTAATATTTTTATAACGCGTGGTATGTTCTGCTATTGGTGACGAATTTAATAGCATGATTAGAAAACTAAAGATGAGCATGGTGGTTAATGAAAAACCTGCTTCACGCAAATAGTCCGGAACTTTTGGAAAACGCTTTTGGATTTTTTTATAGAAAAACTGTTGCTTAAAAACAACATAGAAAATAATAAAAGCAAGTGCTGCAAATAAAAAATAGCGTGAGCCGATTTTTAAAAAAGCTTCGGGCATAATATCCCAGCGTAATGCTAAAAGTTTTGCAATCATGAATGTTTTCAATTAATGTGCTTCTAACCAGTTGTTACCTTTTCCTACTTCGGCTTCTACTGGAACACCATTTGGCAAAGGTAAAGCCGTAGTCATACATTCGATTATCAATTTTTCGAGCGCGTCTGCTTCTTCTGGGACCGCGTCAAATACAAGTTCATCGTGTACCTGTAAAATCATTTTTGACCTCCAGTTACCAGCGCCCATTTGAGCATGTACTTTAATCATAGCTAGCTTAATCATATCCGCGGCTGTACCCTGTATCGGTGAGTTGATGGCGTTACGCTCCGCAAAACCACGAACCGTAAAATTGCTGCTATTAATGTCTTTTAACCAGCGTTTACGGCCCATCAGGGTTTCTACATAACCTTTTTCTTTGGCCAGGGCTACTTGCTCGTCCATATAGGCCTGAATATTAGGAAACTCCTTTTTGTAGTTATCGATGATTTCTTTTGCTTCGGTTCTGGAAATACCCAAATTATCGGCAAGCCCAAAAGCACCCTGTCCATAAATAATTCCAAAGTTGACGCTCTTGGCTTTGTAGCGCATTTCTTTGGTTACATCAGCTACTTCTACGCCATATACTTTGGCAGCGGTAGCAGTATGGATGTCTATTCCCGCTTTAAAGGCCGCGCACATATTAGGATCCGCGCTAATAGCGGCTACAATGCGGAGTTCTATTTGAGAATAGTCGGCGCTCATTAGAATACGACCCGGCTCACGTGGAATAAAGGCTTTTCTAATTTCTCTGCCGCGCGCTGTTCTAATAGGTATGTTTTGCAAATTGGGATTCGTGCTACTTAATCGACCCGTTACCGCCACAGCCTGCGCATAACTGGTATGCACGCGTCCGGTTTTTGGATTGATCATGAGCGGAAGCGCATCTACATAGGTAGATTTTAATTTGGTAAGCTCTCTAAATCCTAAAATGTCATCTACAATTTTGTGTTGGTTGGATAATTTTAAAAGCACGTCTTCGCCAGTTGCGTACTGACCCGTTTTTGTTTTTTTTGCTTTGGGGTCTAGTTTTAATTTATCAAATAAAACTTCACCAAGTTGTTTGGGTGATGCTAAATTAAAACGCACACCAGCTGCTGCGTAAACATTTTCTTCAAACTGCTTGGCGTCAACTTCTAATAATTTGCTGTATTCGTTTAAAAAGTTATTGTCAATTTTAACGCCTTCAAATTCCATATCGGCAAGAACACGCACGAGTGGATTTTCTACGTTTTCAAAAACGCGCTCTACTTCTTTTTCTTTTAATAAAGGAACAAAAACTTGTTTTAATTGAAGCGTGATATCGGCGTCTTCACCAGCGTATTCCGTAATTTGTTCTACCGCCACATCGCGCATGCTACCCTGATTTTTTCCCTTTTTTCCAATGAGGGCTTCTATATGTACAGGCTCGTATCCTAGATATTGAGCACTGAGTAAATCCATACTGCGCCTGCCTTCTGGCTCAATTACATAGTGCGCAAGCATAGTATCAAAAAGTTTATTTGCAGGAACTACACCATACCATTTTAATACCAGCAAATCGTATTTTATGTTTTGTCCAATTAATACGAGGTCTTGTTTTGCAAATACTTTTTCAAAATAAGAAAGCATTTTTTTTGCACCTGCTTCATCGGGTGGGCAAGGAATATAATAACCCTGTCCTGGTTTTTCTGAAAAACTAAAACCTACCAGTTCTACATTGTTGGCATCGGTTCCGGTGGTTTCTGTATCAAAACAAATTTCGGTAGCAGTTAGTAACTGCTCCGCAAGTGATTTTAATGCAGCCTCTGTTTCTACACAAATATATTGGTGCGGTGTATTGGTAATATTTTTATCGGCTATAAGTCCACGCTGTTCTGCTTCCTCTCCGGCATTGCCCACAGCTTCTGCTGCTTCCATAGAACCCGCTGTAGATGCAGTATTTGCTGCGCTTGATTTTTTAGAAGGAGCGGCTACCACTTCGTTTCCAAACAAATCTGTTTGAACACCTTCTGGTGCAGGCATATAGGCGTTAAAATCGTCACCTAAAATTCTTTTACCGAGTGTTTTAAATTCTAGTTCTACAAAAATTTCTGCGAGGGCTTCTTTGTTAATAGGAGAGAGCGCAAAATCTTCTTCATGAAACTCAACAGGAACGTCAGTTATAATTTTTGCGAGCTTTTTGCTCATGATCGCGTCGTCTACACCCTTTCTAATTTTTTCACCCATGGCACCTTTAATATTGTGCGCATTGGCTAAAACATTTTCGAGGGTATCGTATTCTTTTAAGAGCTTGGCGGCAGTTTTTTCACCCACGCCCATAATGCCAGGAATATTATCTACGGCGTCGCCCATTAAACCAAGCATGTCAACCACCTGCTCTACACGGGCGATATCCCACTTCTCACAAATTTTTTGAGCGTCTAAAATTTCTGCGGCGTTGCCCATAAATGGGGGCTTGTACATATATACGCCTGGATGAATCAGTAACTGACCATAATCTTTATCGGGCGTTACCATATATACTTCGTAGCCTTTGTCTGCGGCCTGCCAAGCAAGGGTACCAATAACGTCATCGGCCTCATACCCATCTAGTTCCATTACTGGAATATTAAAAGCCCTAATGATGCGCTGAATTTCAGGAATAGAATCAATTAAATCTTCGGGCGCTTCTTGTCTATTGGCTTTGTATTCCGTAAAGTCAGTATGTCTTTCTGTGGGAGCGTGTGTATCAAAACAAACGGCAATATGCGTTGGCTTTTCTTTGTTGATTAAATCGATTAATGTGTTGGTGAAACCAAATTGAGCGTTGGTATTTTTTCCTTTAGAGGTAATGCGTGGATTTCTGATCAGTCCATAATACGCTCTATAAATAAGGGCAAGCGCATCCAACAAAAAAAGTTTTTTAGCCATGGCGTAAAGTTACAAAAAACCCCGGCGTTTTGCCGGGGTTTTAGCATTGAAAGGAACTCTTTATTTAATGTCGTATTTGTGTTTGTAACGCTCATACAACTGCTTGTGTTTGCTAGTAATAGCAACCGCGCGACCTTGTATAAAAGCATCGGTAACAATGCTAGACTTCATGTCTAAAATATCGCCTTCGCTAATTACAATATTGGCGTCTTTACCTACTTCTAGGGTGCCTGTTTTATCAGCAACTCCTAAAATTTTAGCAGCATTTAAAGTAATGGCTTGAAGTGCGACTTCTTTACCTAAACCATATGCAGCAGCTGTTCCAGCGTTAAACATCAGGTTTCTACCACGGTTTTGAGGATCGTCATCATTTAAACAAAATAACACACCCGCTTTTTGTAAAGCAGATGCTGCTTTGTAAGGTTGATCAATATCATCATCTTCTGTGCTAGGTAAACTATGTTCTTGTGTTAAAATAACTGCGATGTTATTGGCTTTTAATAAATCAGCAATTTGCCAGCTTTCGCTTGCGCCTACTACTACTACATCAAAGCCAAATTCTTTTACAAAATCAATGGCAATAAGCATTTGTTTTACCTGATCACAATGCACAAATAATTTTTGTGTGTGGTTAAATAAACCTTTGGTTGATTCTAGTTTTAAATTGATTTGTTTGTCAGCTCCTTTTTGGTGATACGCTTTTGCTTCTCTGAAAAAGGTTTTTACGCTTTCAATTTTATCCAACGCTTCTTTGATAGGGTCGCCTGCTGGTGCCATACCACCAAAACCTCTGCCACCGCCAAAGCCTCTACCACCACCTCTTGAAATTAAACTAGGCATATAAAAATTCATGCCCATATCTGCTTTGTATGCTGCGTCTTCATAGTTCCATGCATCCAATTGTACCACAGATGACTGACCAGCAACGAGCTGTCCACCAGGCACTGTGTGTGCAAGGAGTATACCATTAAGCCTGAGGGTATTGATTACAATAGACTCCGCTTTGTAGGCTGCAATGCTACGTACGGTTGGGTTAAACTCACCTATTTCATTGATATCAGTGCTTCCTCTAACACCCGTGATTTCTTGTAGGCCCAAATTAGAAGCCGGTAAAATAATACCCGGATACACTTGTTTTCCTTTTGCATCAATGGTGCTTTCTGCTTTTGGTGCAGCAGCAGCGTCACCGGCATACACTATTTTTCCGTTATCAAATACAACGGTTCCGTTTTCTATTACCTGACCATTTCCTACGTGCACAGTAGCACCAACAATGGCTGTTTTTTTATTTTGTTTTGCGGCTGGGTAAACATCATCTTGTGCAAATACTGCAGCAGTGAATGATACGAGCGCGCCAAGTGTAACTATTATTTTTTTCATGTCGCTACAATTTATTTGTTATCGTTTTGGTTTGCTTCCACTTCATCACTGTCAATTTCTAGCATACCTAATTTATGTGAGTGGTCGTTACAAGTATTGATTTCTTTAAAGCTTGGAGCCGCTGGTACAGTTGGTCTTCCAGCTCTTTTTTCGCCCGCCATTTTAGCAATTAAACGGCTACGTTCTGCCTGCACTTGCTTACGCATTTGTGCATCTTTTTCGCGGTCAAAATATACAATACCATCAACCATTGTTTTTTCTGCTTTCGCATAGATACTTAATGGGTTGTCGCTCCATAAAACAAGGTCAGCATCTTTACCTACTTTGATACTTCCTACTTTACCATCAACGTGTAACATTTTTGCAGGATTGATGGTCACCATTTTAAGTGCTTCTTCTTCTGTTAAACCACCATATTTTACACTCTTTGCAGCTTCTTGATTTAAGCGGCGCGCCATTTCTGCATCATCAGAATTGATTGCAACATTTAAACCTACTTTAGTCATGATGGCTGCGTTGTAAGGGATGGCGTCTGTAACTTCCACTTTATAAGCCCACCAATCAGAAAACGTTGATGCAGCTACACCGTGTGCTTTCATTTTATCGGCTACTTTATACCCTTCTAAAATATGCGTAAATGTGTTTACTCTAAAACCATACTTTTCTGCAACACGCATGGTTGCCGTAATTTCACTTTGTACATATGAGTGACAAGTGATAAAACGTTTTTTATTCATGATTTCTACAAGCGCGTCTAATTCTAAATCGCGTCGGGTAGCTGGGTTTTGTGCAAGTGCTGCTTCGTATGCTTTTGCTCTTGCAAACGCATCGTTTAATACTTGTTCTACGCCCATTCTGGTGTCAGGGTAACGGTTGTTACCTTGTGTAGAAGAAGTACGTTTTACGTTTTCTCCAAGTGCAAATTTGATAAATGGATCGGCGCCTTTAAATAGTAAGCCCGCGTCGTCTGCACCCCATCTTAATTTAATTAACTGCGTTTGACCACCAATGGTATTTGCAGAACCGTGTAAAATATGAGAGGTTGTAACACCACCACTTAACTGACGATATATATTAATATCGTCGGGGTTGATATTGTCTTGGATACGCACTTCCGATGTTACGCTTTGTCCGCCTTCATTGGTTGAAGCAGATGCAATATGCGAGTGCTCATCAATAATACCTGCTGTCAAATGTTTGCCAGTACCATCAATAATTTTTGCGCTCGCGTCCGATAAGTTTTTACCCACTTTAGCAATCTTACCGTTTTTAACAAGCACGTCTGTTTGTTGTAAAATGCCGTCTTTTTCTGAAGTCCAAACGGTTGCGTTTTTAAATAAATACGCTTGACTGTTGGAAGGAATAGAGTCTACGCCAAAAGCCATCAAAGGAAAAGTAACTTTTCCCATTTTGCCGGCTCCAGCGCCTGCGCCGCCGCCAAATCCACCGCCACCCATTCTACCACGTCCACCACCTGCATTTGAAGCGGTGTCTGGCTTAGAAGCTGAAGCATATACAGCGGTCCAGGTAAAATTATTGCCCTCTGCGTCTTGTGCTGTTCCGTTAAAAGAATTGCCTGCGTTAAAGCCGGTAAATCTAATATTGTTGCGAGAACGTTTTTCTGGCGCAAATGAAAACTTCACCACTTTACCATCGTAACTAAATGTTGCAGCAACCGTATCTTTTGCAATAACGGTTGCGCTATTGTTGCTTTTAATTTCTAAAGCAAATGTTTGCGGTGTAGTACCATTTAATGTGAGGGTATAATTTCCATTCACACTTGTCCACGCAGATTCGTTCACTGCATATTTTTCTCCTAGTACCCAGTTTTGTAATAAGGTTGTTTTTTCTGCAAAAATTGGACCTGTTGTAATTACAAAGTTGGCTAGTTTTCCAGCTTCGATACTGCCTACTTTATCATATACACCAAACCAAGTAGCTGGTGTTTTTGTAAGTGCATCCATTGCTGCTTTTTCAGATAAACCATTTTCGATGGCTTTTCTAACATTCGCTAAAAATGATTTTGAATCTCGTAAATCTGAGCTTGTCAAACAAAACGGAATGCCCGCTTTTTCAATAGCACCAGGGTTGGTTGGTGCTAGTTCCCAATGCTTCATGTCTTGTAAAGAAACAAGCTTTGCATCTGCAGGATCTTCTACGTCCATCGCTGCCGGGAAGTTTAAGTTAACAATAAGTGGTGCTTTGGTAGCGGCCACTTCTTTGATTCTTTGGTATTCTTTTCCAGTTGCTTTAATAATGTATTGAACCCCAAACTCATCACCCACACGGTCTGCGCGCATTACGCCCCAAACATCGCCAGCGCCTCTGTCTGCAGGATCAAACACCTGTGGTAAAGACATATTGTTGTTAAAAGATTGAAGCGTAATGTTTACACCATCTCCTTGTAAGCCTGTAGCACTAGGGTTGTTCTTGTACCACGCAGCGTCTAAATAAGTTTGACGGAGTAATGCAATAGAACCCATTAATGAACTTGGATAGGTTTGCGTAGAAGTTCCTTTGTTAAAAGACAATAAAGAAGCTGCTTTCTCTTTTAGAACTACAAAATTGTCTTTGCTGTCTGCAAGTGCTACCACAGTTCCGGTACCTCTCACAATACCATCTTTTTGATGGGTGAGTACGGTTCCAAAACCAGTTTCTCTAAATGATTTTGCTCTTGCTTCATCGGCAGTAAAAAGTTTATAGCCTTCTACGTCAGATTTTAAAGCCTGGTTCCAACCATATGCACCTTTTTGGTTGTTGGTTAATTGACCAGGTCCGCCAAAATTAAAACCGCCTTGAGCGCGCTGTTGTTGTGGCATACCATAATCGGTATAGGCATCAATAAATGATGGATAAATATACTTGTCTTTGCAATCTACCACTACTGCGTCTGCTGGTACGGCAACGCCTTCACCCACTGCAACAATTTTTCCGTCTCTAATAACGAGTGTTGCATTTTTAATAGTGGTTTGTGCGTCTTTTACAATGGTTGCATTGGTAAATGCATAACAACCATCGCGCTTATCGCCAACGCCGTTTACTTGAAAAGTTTCTTGAGCCTGCACAAAATGTGAGAGCAGCAACCCAACAAACATCACACAGATTTTTTTCATACTTGTTGTTTTATTTTGTTTTTCCTTGGTCTACAGATTTTATAAAATTAATAACGCCATCCATAAATACTTTTTGATCATCCCACATAGCAAGGTGGCTTCCGTTCGGGCAATATAAATATTGACCATTTGGAAATTGTGTGCTCATCCATTTCATGTGTTCTGGGTCCATGGTATCATATTTTGCACCTACGGTCAGTGTAGGTACTTTAATAGAAGCTAAATCTTTTTTACGATCCCAATTTACAATACGTCCACCCACTGTAAATTCAGAATGACCTTGCATCATTACATAAATTTCTTCGTTCACGTGTTGCAATGAGCGCATTACAGAGTTTGGCCACTCTGGTAAACGGCAAAGGTGTTTGGTATAAAATTCACTAAACACTAGTGCATTATAGGTAGGGTCTTTAAACATTCCTTTTGCTTCATAGTTTTGCAAAGAGTCTACCAGTGAAGGACGCATTTCTTTGCGCAACACTTTGTTATAATTTGCATAATCCGGAATACTTGCCATCATATTTCCAATCACCATGCCTTTAATATGCTGTTGGTATTTTAATGCGTATTCCATGGCTAGCATGCTGCCCCATGAATTTCCAATAATGTAAAAATTGTCTTTGGTTAAATTGAGTGCCACACGAACCTGTTCTACTTCATCCACAAAGCGTTCGATGGTCCAAAGGCTACTATCTTTTGGTTGATCACTATAATAAGAACCCAACTGATCGTACTCAATTATTTCGTAGCCCTGTGCTGGTAAAAAACTTTCAAAGCACTCCATGTATTCGTGTGTCATGGCTGGTCCGCCATGTAACAACAATACTTTTACGCGGTCGCTGTTACCAATGCTTTTAGTCCAAACTTTAAAAGTTCCGATAGGCGTTTTGATAGGAATCATTTTGATACCCGCTAGTTGAACCCCAGAATCTTTGGGTCCTAAAAATTGTGCTAGTGTTGGCGCGTTGTTATTGTTAGCGCAAGCAGTAAACAGGAAAATACCTGCCGCTGCAATCGTGGTTTGAAGTAGTTTTTTCAAGTGTATGTTTTTGCTTATGAATGTACATAAAAAAGCCATACACTTTTAGTGCATTTATGTGAGCGGGCCTATCTGCCCATATATACCATGAGTATTTGAATATCACTTGGATTAACACCACTTATTCTGCTGGCTTGGCCGAGTGTGCTTGGTCTAATTTTTTTGAACTTTTGCATCGCTTCGTTAGAAAGCGCGGCAATACCATCGTAATTAAAACTTTCAGGAATAATGTGGTTTTCCATTTGCAACATTCGCGTTGCAATTTCTTGTTCTTTTTCGATGTAGCGCTCGTATTTGATCTGAATTTCTGCTTGCTCTAAAAGCTGTGGATGAAACCCTGCAAGTGCTTCTTTTAAACGGGGCATAGCCGCTGAAAGGCCCACCAGGTCTACGTTTGGACGTAGTAATATTTTTGAAGCTTTTTGTTTTTCTGTTATTGATGCCGAATTAATTTCATTGAAATAGCCTTCAATTTCTGAAGGTTCAATGCTATAAGATGCAAGTAAATTTTTAATGTCGGTGACGCTATTTTTTTTCGCTTCCACGGCGTCCATTCTATCTTGTTTGGCAAGACCTAGTTGATAGCTTAATGGGGTAAGTCTGATATCGGCGTTGTCTTGTCTTAGGAGAGTTCTAAACTCTGCGCGACTCGTGAACATGCGGTATGGTTCTTCGGTTCCTTTGCCTACTAAATCATCAATGAGTACGCCTATATAAGCTTCGCTTCTTTTTAAAATAACTGGGTCTAATTCACGCGATTTTTGGTGCGCGTTTATGCCAGCCATTAAACCCTGACAAGCCGCTTCTTCGTAACCTGTTGTGCCATTTATTTGTCCGGCAAAAAACAGGTTTTCGATAAGCTTGGTTTCTAATGAATATTTTAATTGTGTAGGCTGAAAATAATCGTATTCAATGGCGTAGCCCGGTCTAAAAAAACGACAATTCTCAAACCCCGGAACACTACGAAGAGCTTCGTACTGAACCTCTTCTGGTAAGGAGGTAGAAAATCCGTTTACATATATTTCTACGGTGTTCCAGCCCTCTGGTTCTACAAACAATTGGTGTCTATCTCTATCAGCAAAACGATTAATCTTGTCTTCAATACTTGGGCAATACCGAGGACCAACGCCTTCAATTCTACCCTGAAACATCGGGCTTCTATCAAATCCTTTTCTTAATAGATCGTGTACCTTTTGGCTGGTATACGTAATATGGCAACTGCGCTGATCTGCTGCTTTAATACGCGGCGTGTCTTTGTATGAAAAGCCCACAACTTCCTCATCCCCAGCCTGTTCTTCCATTTTAGAATAGTCTAAACTACGTCCATCTACCCTTGGTGGTGTACCTGTTTTTAGGCGGTCACTTTCCATTCCTAGTGCAACCAACTGCTCGGTGATGCCTGTTGCGGCTTTCTCTGCTACGCGTCCTCCTCCAAATTGCTTTTCTCCAATATGAATGATGCCATTTAAAAAGGTTCCTGAAGTAACCACCACTGTTTTAGATCTAATCTCATGTCCCAGTCCTGTGATGACTCCACCCGCTCTATTGTCTTTTATGATTAGCCCCTGCACTGTATCTTGGTAAAAATCTACATTGGGGGTTTCTTCTAGCATCTCTCTCCACTTGGCAGCAAACAACATACGGTCGTTTTGCGCACGCGGGCTCCACATTGCAGGACCCTTGCTCCTATTGAGCATTCGAAATTGTATGGTACTTGCATCTGTAACCAGTCCGGTGTATCCACCCATCGCATCTATCTCACGCACAATTTGCCCTTTGGCAATACCACCAATAGCGGGGTTACAACTCATTTGGGCAATGGTTTGCATATTCATAGTAACTAGGAGCACTTTACTACCCAGGTTGGCGGCGGCAGCGGCGGCTTCACAACCTGCGTGTCCGGCACCTACAACAATAACATCATAATCTGGAAACATGGGTGCAAAGATAATCCAATCAAAAAGAAAACAAGGTACTATGGGGTTAGATTTGACTGTTTCACGTGGAACAATAGCACAATCGGCATCGTGAATTGGAAAGATGTTTCACGTGGAACAAACTTGTAGACCGTTCCACGTGGAACCTACTTTTTAGTATAGCGCTTTAGGTATGCGTCTTCTTTGGCGCGCATCATCAAAATGTCGGCCTTGCTCTTATCCTTGTAGCCACATAAATGAAGGGCACCATGAAAAAGGACACGAAGCATTTCATTGGCAAAGGTAACTCCATGGGTTTTGGCGTTATCCTTTACCCTGTCTACACTTATATAAACTTCAGCTACAACAGGTGTTCCTTTGTCGTGTAAACCAAAAGTTATGATGTCGGTGTAGTAATCGTGGTTCAAAAACTGCTGGTTAATGGACAAAAGGTATTTGTCTGAGCAAAAAATGTAATTGATGGTAGCAAGCGGCGTCTTCTCCTTTTTAAATAAGTTTTCTATAAACGACTTTAGTTCTGTTTTAGCTGGTAAGCTAAGCGCGGAGTCTGCCTTTTGGAAATTTACTTTTTGCATGGGTGCAAGTTAAGTTTAACTCCAAATTTCGTAACATTTTCTTTGGCATGAGTGGTACCTTTGCGCAAATCTCAAGCAGTAACAAAAGGGGTGCATGAAAAAATTATCAGAATTAGCAGCAGGAGAAGAAGGAATCATTCACTCTTTTGAAAAGGATGAACTCTACATAAAATTATTAGAGATGGGCTGTGTACCCGGCGAACCCGTTAAAGTATTACAAGTTGCGCCCCTAGGAGATCCTATTTCGATAGAAGTTTCTGGCTATCATTTAAGCCTTCGCTTAAGTGAAGCAGACAATATAATCGTAACCCTGGTTACACAAAATTAACACAACTAATTGGTTTTCAACACATTACATGAAAATAGGTTTATACTTTGGTTCATTTAATCCTGTTCACCACGGTCATTTAATGATCGCGAGCCATGTTGTGAATAGAACCGACGTACAACAGGTTTGGTTTGTTGTGTCACCACAAAATCCATTTAAAACCGCAGCTTCATTACTTAACGAATACGACAGATTGCATCTTGTAAACCTGGCAATTGAAAATGACGAGTCCAGATTAAGGGCTTCTGATGTTGAGTTTAAATTACCACGCCCTTCCTATACAATCGATACACTTATATATCTAGAGGAAAAATATCCGCAGCACGAGTTTTCAATTATTATGGGAAGCGATGGATTTGTCAATATTCCACGCTGGAAAAACGCTGATATTCTTTTAAAAAAATATGCCTTTTATGTGTATTTACGTCCGGGTTATGAAACCGTTGATACACTAGGTGCCAACGTTACCATATTAAAAGCACCACTATTAAATATTTCAGCAACAGATATTAGAGATAATATTAAAGACCAAAAAACAATCAGGTATCTCGTTCCAGAAAATGTCAGAAAAGAAATAGAAGACAACCATTACTATAAATAAAAAAAGCCTCGCAATTATTTAGCGAGGCTTTTTTATAACGTATAAAGATCTACTAATAAAAAGTAGAACGGTTGTCTGTAATTTTTGCAGCTTTTTTAACAGCTTCAAAACCTCTAAAAATAGTAGACTGTGCTGCTTGTAATAAAGTTCCTTTTAATGCAGTAGCATCTTGCATTGTGGCGCCCGCACCAATGTTTTCAGGCTTTACAGCAAATACACCAGCTGCTCCTTCGATGGCTGGGGTATTTTTTCCAATCAACGCTTTATTAAATGCAGCACCAATAACTTTTGGTTCAGCACCAATGCCAGGTACAAATGGTGAAGCAAAACTTAAGCTGTCAACTCTTTGAGCTGGGAAACCTGAAGACTTTACAAAATCTTCGAGCGTTGAGCCCTTAAATTTGGTTTCAATGATTTGTTTTGCTTTTTCTTGGTTTCTTACAAGACCTTCTACAAGTGGTCTAGCTTCTGCTACACCCATGGTTCCTTTTTCACCAATAGAAGTGATTATTGCAACAACATATGCGTCGCCAATTTCTGTTGGTTCAGATACGGTACCTACTTTATTATCATACACCCAACGCACGGTTTCTCTGCTTTTACCTAAGCCTGCAATCGTGAAATCGTTTTTCTTGATATCAACACCGTTCATAATTTGAAGGTTGCTCTTAAGTGCGTTTTGTTCGAAATCTTTTTTAGACTTACTGTTTGCTACAAATGAAGCAGCAGCGGTTGAAGCAGCGGTAACGGTTTCGTTGCTAGCAACAATGGCTTTAGATAAATAAGCAATTTTATATGCAGGCGCAAAGTTCTTTTGGTCTAATACTTCTGTGTAGTGATAACCAAATTCTGATTTCACTACATCTTTTGTACCCTTTGGTTTATCAAAAGAAAAATCATTAAACGCACCAACCATTTGTCCTTGAGGGAAATAATCATATACACCACCCTTTTCTTTACTGCCCTGATCATCAGAATATTTCTGAACAAGTGCATTAAAGTCTGCACCACCAGCAACGGCATATTTAATAGAATCTGCTAATTTTTTAGCAATACTGTCAGGTCTAATTTGTTGACCAGATCTTGGATCTACAGTAGCAATTAATATGTGGCGAACCTTTGCACTATCAGGCCAGTTTTTAATGCCAACCATTTTTGCTAAAACAAAAGCATTACCATCAACATAAGGACCATACACTGTTCCGGTAGGGATTTTAACAAGCGTATCTTTGTTAACTTGTTGCATTCTACTCTTACTAAAGTATCCATCATAGAAAG
This sequence comes from Bacteroidota bacterium, assembly GCA_018971025.1. Lineage (GTDB taxonomy): Bacteria > Bacteroidota > Bacteroidia > Chitinophagales > Chitinophagaceae > Sediminibacterium. The sequence goes on from JAGWVE010000015.1 coordinate 15,408, forward strand.
GTAAATCACTCCCAACTCTGCTTAAAAATGCAGCATTATCAGTGGTTGTAGCAAATTCTTGTTTTTGAGCTGCAACTTCGTTGAAAACAGCAGCACTATCAGAACTACTTGGAACAGCACTAAAAGAAACATAAGCAATAGATCTTGTTTCTTCATCTTTTTGATACGCTGCAGCATGCGCTTTTACATAAGAAGCGATAGCGTCATCTGATACTTTAATCGTACTGTCTGCTATTGTAGCATATGGAACAAACACTACAGAAGCACTAGCTATCTGATTGTTATCAGCAGCTTGTTTTTCAACCAACCATTTTGGCACATACGCAGATTTTTGTAAAAGAACACTATACTTATTACGAAGCGCTTGTTCTAATACAGGCTGAATGTAAACCTGATTGATCATTTTAATTTGTTCTGCATTTTTGCTTTTTTTAATTTGAGCAAATGCTTTTTTAGCATCTTCCACTTTAAATAAACCTGTTGCAGGATCTGTAAACTCTTGTTTTAATGGAGAATTTTCAGAAAATAAAATATCGCTTAATTCTTTAGCTGTTACTTGTAAACCTAATTTAGCACACTCTCCTTCAATTAATAAACGGTCTACTTCTTGATTCCATAAAGAACCAATGAGTTGATCTCTTTGTGCACCCTGGCTCGCATACATTTTTTCTTGCATGGTCAACTTTTCTTCAAAAGCTGTTCTTTCTATTTTTTGACCATTAACTTGGCCAATAGTAGTAGTGTTTGAAAATGCACGACCACCTCTACCTACACCATCTTGTAATATAAAGGCAATTAAAGCAAGGGCAATGATACCAAAAATGATCCAAGCGCCTCTGTCACGAATACTTTGAATAACAGACATAAAAACGAATTATAATAAATAAAATGACCGGCAAATTACCGGAGGGCAAAAATAAGGTATTGCGGGCTTATTTCTATCCACAAACTAGGGGTTAATAAGTAGTATTTTAGGTGGAAAACTGCCCTTATTACAAAAAAGAATGTGAAAAGGAATAGAACAACTTAGGGGGTAAAAGGTATTTTAAGGGGTAAGGCCTAAAATAAACTCATTTTACACCCAGTTAATTAACAGTATACAACTCGTGGATACTAAAATATTTATCATTTAATAACCGCTGAATTAAAATTTAAAAAAGGTTGATAAACTATACTTATATCAAGGAACCTTGTTTATAAAAATGTGTATTAAGGTGTATAACCAGTGAACACTAAAAATTTACGTATGTGCATAAGAAGGTTATTAAGGTATTAACACCCGTAATAGTAATAGTTTATTTAAATAAAAAGGTATTAAATCTATTATTACAAGGTTTATTAACACACATTTTTTCTAAAAAAATTAGATTCAAAAAAATCAATTGCTTCTTGTAATTTCAATCTTATGAAAATATTAAAATTTGTATTTGCATTTTTAATCCTGGCATACACAGCAAAAACGCAACCTACTCAAAAACCGCCATTGCATGGAAAAAATTGGATGGCCATTACTGGTAAACCACTCGCTGCAACTGCTGGTTCTATTATTTTTAATAAAGGCGGAAATGCTGTAGATGCAGCCTGTGCTATGTTAGCAGCCACTTGCACCATGTGGGATGTACTTAGCTGGGGTGGAGAAACACAAGCCTTAATTTACAATCCAAAAACAAAACAAGTTATCGCCATATCCGCCATGGGTGTGGCTCCTACGGGTGCAACACCAGATTTCTTTAAAAATAAAGGGATGAATTATCCACCAGAATATGGACCCTTAGCTGCAACAACACCGGGTACACCGGGTGGATTATGTTTTATGCTTGCAGAATATGGAACGATGCGTTTAGAAGAAGTTTTAAAACCAGCAATGCAGCTTGCTGCAGGTTATCCCATTGACGCGCAAACAGCAAATAGTATCGAACGCGGTAAACAAAGAATTAAAGAATGGCCCTATAGTAAAAATGTTTTATTACCACATCTAGGTGAAAAAAGAGAAGCACCGGAAGCGGGAGAAATTTTTATTCAAAAAGATTTACTAGCAACATTACAAAAATTAGTAGATGCAGAAAAACAAGCACTTAAAAAAGGTAAATCTAGAAAGGAAGCTATTTATGCAGCTTATGACCGTTTTTACAAAGGCGATATTGCTCAGGAATTTGTTAGAGGTGCACAAGAACAAGGTGGACTTATTACCCTTCAAGATTTAGCCAATTGGAAGCCTACCATCGAAACACCTTTACAAATCAATTATAAAGGCATCGACGTTTATAAACTTCAACCTTGGACACAAGGTCCTAGTATGCTACAGGCTTTAAATATTTTAGAAAATTTTGATTTAAAATCAATGGGTTATAATTCTCCAGCTTATATCCATACGGTGTACCAGGCTATGAATTTAAGTTTTGCAGACCGTGATTTTTATTATGGAGATCCTTTATTTTCTAGTCAAATTCCTATCAAAGGCTTACTGAGTAAGGATTATGCTAAAAAAAGAGCTTCAGAAATACCCGTTGGTTTTAATAATCCAAATACAGCACCAGGCGATCCATATCCATTTGAAGGAAAACAAAATCCTTTTACTAATTTATTACAACAAAGAGCGGCACTTTATAATACAGATACAGCAACCAGAAAAACAGGGGTTTTACCAAGTCATGACGGCACAGAAATAGCTAAAAATGAAGCTTTAAATCATGAATTATATATGGACCGCTTATGGAGGGGAACAACTTCTGTAGAAGCAGCCGATACAAGCGGATGGGTGGTATCAATTACACCAAGTGGTGGTTGGATTCCTGCATGCATTGCTGGTAATACAGGTGTTGGAATGAGTCAACGAATGCAATCCTTTGTGTTAGATTCTATACAAAATCCATTTAATGTGGTAGCACCTGGAAAAAGACCACGCGTAACATTAACACCAAGTCTTGCATTAAAGGATGGTAAACCATTTTTATCTTTTGCAGTGCAGGGAGGTGATACCCAAGATCAAAATTTATTACAGTTTTTTTTAAACATGGTTGAATTTGGGATGACAGTTCAACAAGCAGCAGAAGCAGCAAATATTAATTCCAATCAACTATGGTTATCACTTGGTGGAAATAAAATAGCAGATCGAAAACCAAAACCAGGCAACTTGTTGCTTCATACCAATACCCCAGAAAAAGTTAGAACCGAATTAAAAAAGATGGGATATAATTTGAGTTTTGATCCAAGAAGTAGTGGTCCTATCAATGCCATATTTTTTGACTGGAAGCATGGAAGCCTTTGGGGTGGCAGTTCTAACAATGGTGAAGATTATGGTATTGGTTGGTAAATAAAAAAATAAAAATGAAAAAATATATCGTTTCCATTGTTGTATTATTTATTACTGTTAGCGTTTTTGCACAAACAAAAACACCGTTTGTTTTATACAATAGCAAAGGAAAAAAAGTTAGCTATAAAAAAATGATTCGCGTGTTGGCACAAAACGATATTGTGCTTTTTGGTGAATACCACAACAACGCCATTGCACACTGGCTTCAATTAAGTGTAACCAAAGATTTATTTGAAAAAAGAAAATTAACACTGGGTGCCGAAATGTTTGAGCAGGATAATCAAAAAGTATTAAATGATTATTTGCAAGGAAAAATAAATGCAAAAGGGCTCGATTCACTAGCACGCTTATGGAAAAATTATCCTACCGATTATGCGCCACTTGTAAATTTTGCCAAAGAAAACAATATTCCATTTACTGCTACTAATATTCCGCGCAAATACGCTTCGCTTGTTTCTAAAAAAGGATTTACGGGACTTGATAGTTTGACAGCACAGGAAAAATCTTGGATCGCTCCATTACCGATGGCTTATGATCCCGAACTTCCGGGTTATAAAAACATGGTTGCGATGATGGGTGGTCACGGCGGCGAAAATTTACCCAAAGCACAGGCTAGTAAAGACGCTACTATGGCGCATTTTATAGTAACCACACAAGTGCCTGGTAGCTTATTTATCCATTACAACGGGTCTTATCACTCCGAAAACTATGAAGGCATAGGCTGGTATTTAACAAAATACAACCCACTACTAAAAATTAAAACCATTACTACGGTAAGCCAAAAAAACATCCACAATTTGGAGGCCGAAAACCTAAATAAGGCTCATTATATTATTTGCGTAGATGCCGACATGACCAATACGTATTGATAATCAATTAGTTAGTTTTATTTAAAAAAATTGCGCATAAATACGGGGTGGCTTTATAAAAACCTTGTTCTACATTTATTGACTGGTAACAAAATAGGCCCCGCTAAACGAGTTAGCTAAAAAATACTAAAAAAATTAGTTTAATTAACAAAGGCCACTTATCTTTGTTATCTATTAGCACGTAACAAGTAAAAAACAACCATATGAGTAACACTGAAAAATTAAAGGCGCTAAAATTAACAATCGACAAAATAGATAAAGACTATGGTAAAGGCTCTGTCATGATGATGAACGAGCGAAGCCAAGAGCCTATGGAAGTGATTTCAACAGGTTCAATAGGACTTGATAGCGCACTTGGTATAGGTGGTTTACCAAAAGGTAGAATCATAGAAATATATGGACCAGAATCTTCTGGTAAAACAACAGTGGCTATTCATGTCATTGCAGAAGCGCAAAAAAAAGGTGGTATGTGTGCAATCATCGATGCGGAACATGCTTTTGATAGTGCTTATGCAAGAAAATTAGGTGTAGACGTAGATAGTTTACTCGTTTCTCAACCAGATTATGGTGAGCAAGCTTTAGAAATTGCAGATCGTTTAATATTATCAGGCGCGCTAGATGTAGTTGTTATTGACTCTGTAGCGGCGCTAGTTCCTAAAAGTGAACTAGAGGGTGAAATGGGTGATTCTAAAATGGGTTTACACGCAAGACTTATGAGCCAAGCGCTTCGTAAACTTACAGCAACCATTAATAAGACAGGAACGGTTTGTATTTTCATCAACCAGCTCCGTGAAAAAATTGGTGTTATGTTTGGTAACCCAGAAACAACAACAGGTGGTAACGCATTAAAATTCTATGCGTCAGTTCGTTTAGATATTAGAAGAATGACCCAAATCAAAGATGGTGATGCGGCAATTGGTAACCACGTTAAAGTAAAAGTGGTAAAAAACAAAGTAGCGCCTCCGTTTAGAGCCGCAGAGTTTGATATCATTTTTGGAGAAGGTATTAGCAAGCTTGGTGAAATCATCGATATGGGTGTAGAGCTTGGTATTGTTCAAAAAAGCGGTAGCTGGTTTAGCTACGATACCAACAAACTTGGTCAAGGAAGAGAGTCTGTAAAAACACTTTTACACGATAATCCAGAATTAGCCAACGAAATCGAGGCTAAAATTAGAGCTAAGGTTATCGAAGCAAGAACTGCAGCCGCTGAAGCGTAGTTTAAGCAACAAAAACAAGAATATTTGATGGGTTAGTAATAATAAAAATAGCCGTCTCTGTAAAAAGGGGCGGCTATTTTGTTTATTTTACAAAAAAAACAGGTTTGCTCTACCGCATTTTACGCTTCTTGATTCGAATGGCGCTTAAAATATTTTGTGTGTCCATTAAAGTTCACAACAAAAAAGCCCTTCAACAAAGAGGTCCTTTATTAATTGTTGCCAACCACCCCGATTCATTTTTTGATGCGCTCGTTATTGCAGCAAACTGTACCTATCCCATATCATTTTTAGCAAGAGGCGATGTCTTTACAAAACCTTGGCATAATTTTTTATTGCGCGCACTCAACATGATGCCCGTTTATAGACAAAGAGAAGGAAAAGAACATTTACACAAAAATCAAAATAGTTTTGATGCTAGCGTAGCGGTTTTTAAAAACGGCGGCACCGTACTAATATTTATAGAAGGGATTTGCTTAAATAAAAATGAAATTCAACCATTCAAAAAAGGAGCAGCTAGAATTTTACAACAGGCGGTTGCCGCAGGCGTAACGCCAGCAGTGCTTCCAGCGGTTATCACGTACAATGGTTTCAAGCATTTCGGAAAAAAAATATACCTAATGTTGGGAACTACAGTATCTGCCAATCAATTTTTTAATAATACCGCAGAACCAGAAAATACAGCTATCCAAAGAAATAATTTTAACAACCATGTGATGCGGGAAATGCTATCTCTTTATAAAGAACCCCCATCTAAAAAATACAAACGCCCGCTCTATTTGTTTCCAATTATTGGTATAGCGTGGTTTTGGCACGCCCCACTATTTTTATTGATTAAAACATTTGCAGCATACAAAACAAAGGGTACCGTATTTTATGATTCGGTTTTGTTTGCACTACTATTATTTGCTTATCCTATTTACTTGCTTTTTCTCTTTTTGCTACTATCTTCTATAGGTATTTCCAATCTATCTAGCAGTTTAATCATAGCAGCCCACCCATTATTAGCCATCATTTACACCCAATCAAAAAAATAAATTAAGTACCTTTCTGCTTCAAATCTACCTACATGAAAAACATTAAAAAATTAGGCGCACGCAAACGAATCGCACTAGTGGCACACGACAATAAAAAAGCCGATTTAATGGCTTGGGTAGAACACAATAAAATTGTTTTGTCTAAACACGAACTTGTTGCAACGGGAACTACCGGTAAAATCATAGAAGAAAAAATAGATAGACCCGTAAAAAAATTAATGAGTGGCCCCATGGGTGGCGACCAGCAAATTGGCGCTATGATTGCTTCTGGCGAAATAGACATGATGTTTTTTTTCTGGGATCCCATGGAAGCGCAACCCCACGATAGTGACGTAAAAGCACTTTTAAGACTTTGCGTACTTTGGAATATTCCAATGGCCTGCGATAGAGCCACCGCCGATTTTGTTATCACGTCACCATTTATGAATGGCGATTACGACGCAACGGTTCCTGATTACAGCGGTTATTTAAACAGGAAGATTGTAAAGTAGGATGCAAAAAATAAATATTCGGAACTGGCAAATCAGTGACGCACAAGCCCTTGCCGCAGTTGCCAACAATCGAAACGTTTGGAATAGTATTAGAAATGAATTTCCAAGTCCTTACACCGTAATGGATGCGCTTGCGTGGATAAAGCATGCCAATGAAGAAAAACCGGTCGCTAATTTTGCCATCGAAATAGGCACCGTGGTAGCCGGAAACATAAGCTGTACTTGGCACAAAGACGTATATGCTAAAACGGTAGAGATCGGATATTTTATTGGTGAAAACTATTGGGGGAAAGGAATTGCCACCGCCGCCGTATCTCACATGTTGGAGGCCATTAAAAAAAATAAAGAAATTGTACGCATCGAAGCAAAAATTTTTGGTAACAACACAAGATCGGCGCGCGTACTAGAAAAAAATAATTTTGTATTAGAAGGCACGAGAAAAAATGCAATTTTTAAAAACGGCGTAATCGCTGATGAAGAAGTATGGGTTCATTTAATTTCATAAAAAAAAATATTGCTCCCGCACTTTGTGTCATGCTACTATGTTTTTCATGCACACAAAAAAAGTATGCCAATCCGCATATAGAAATTGAAACCAAGTATGGTATTATAGAAGCCGAATTATACCCTAGCAAAGCGCCTCAAACATGCGCTGCCATTTTATCGTACATAGATTCCGGTTTTTATGAAGACGCTTCTTTTTACCGTGTATTAAATGTAACCAACCAGCCGTCTAATGCGCCAAAAACCGAAATACTCCAAGGTGGTCTGTGGAAAACCAACTACATGAAGCTCTATGAAATGAAGGGGATACCGCATGAACCCACTTCTAAAACGGGCCTCAAACACACAGACGGTGTTTTATCGCTTGCACGTAATTTACCGGGAACCGCCAACGCCGAATTTTTTATTTGCATTGGCAATCAACCCGGTCTCGACGAAGGCGGCGAAAACGTAGAAGATAAACTTGGCTACGCGGCTTTTGGAAAAGTAGTGAGGGGTATGTCTGTGGTGCGAAAAATATATATGTTAAACGATCACGAACAAATGCTTACGCCACCTGTTGCTATTTATAATATTACTAGAAAATAAACGGTATGCCCTTTACGCTTCATGCACCCTATAGTCCAGCAGGTGATCAACCCTTTGCCATTGATCAGCTCACAAAAGGCGTGCTTGAAAACGAGCAGTATCAAACGCTTTTGGGGGTTACGGGTAGCGGTAAAACCTTTACCATCGCCAACGTAATTCAAAATACACAAAGGCCAACGCTGGTGCTTACACACAACAAAACCCTTGTGGCACAACTCTATGGCGAGTTCAAACAGTTTTTCCCTGACAACGCCGTAGGATATTTTGTAAGCTATTACGATTATTATCAGCCAGAAGCGTATATGCCTGTTACGGGTGTGTACATCGAAAAAGATTTAAGCATCAACGAAGAATTAGATAAACTAAGACTTCAAGCTACCGCGCAATTGTTAAGTGGTCGTAGAGATATTATTATTGTCGCGAGCGTGAGTTGTATTTATGGTATGGGTAACCCTACCGAATATGAAAATGGTATTGTGCGCATTCATACCGGACAGGTGGTTTCGAGGCAAGCATTTTTACACGCACTCATAAATTCTTTGTATTCGCGCACACAAGATGATTTTAAACGTGGATCCTTTAGGGTAAAAGGAGACACCGTTGATATTAATTTACCCTACGTCGATTTTGGATACCGCGTAACTTTTTTTGGTGACGAAATTGAATCGATAGAAAGCATTGAAACCGAAACCAGCAAACGCATTGGTACCATGGACAATGCAGCTATTTTTCCGGCTAATTTATATTTAGCGCCCAAAGACATGATTGTAGAAGTGATTCACGAAATACAAGATGAAATGCGCGCACAGTATGAATATTTTATGCGCGTTGGAAAAAAGCAAGAAGCCAACCGCATCAAAGAAAGAGTAGAATATGATTTAGAGATGATTCGTGAATTAGGTTATTGCTCCGGTATCGAAAACTATTCACGTTTTTTTGATAGAAGAAAACCGGGCACTAGACCCTTTTGTTTGCTCGATTATTTCCCCAAAGATTTTTTGTGCATCATAGATGAAAGCCATCAAACCATTCCACAAATTGCCGGCATGTACGGTGGTGACAGGTCCAGAAAAATGACACTGGTAGATTATGGATTTCGTTTACCAAGTGCCATCGATAACCGTCCGCTAAATTTTCATGAGTTTGATAACATGATTGGTCAAACCATTTTTGTGAGCGCCACTCCCGCCGAATATGAACTTGAAAAAACCGGCGGCGTAGTGGTAGAGCAGGTTGTAAGGCCTACCGGCTTGTTGGATCCCCCCATCGAAGTGCGTCCAAGCCACCACCAAATCGATGATTTATTACACGAAATCGACCTGCGTATTGCATCTGGCGACCGTGTGCTTGTAACAACACTTACCAAACGTATGGCCGAAGAAATGAATCAGTATTTAGCCAAGCGGAACATAAAAGCTAAATACATTCATAGTGATGTAGACACACTAGAGCGCGTCGAAATTTTAAGAGATTTACGACTTGGTGTAATTGATGTACTCGTAGGTGTAAACCTTTTAAGAGAAGGACTTGATTTACCCGAAGTTTCACTCGTGGCTATATTAGACGCAGACAAAGAAGGCTTTTTAAGAAACGAAAAATCACTTACACAAACAGCAGGCCGCGCCGCGCGAAATGTAAATGGACTCGTTATTTTTTATGCCGATAAAATAACCATGAGTATGCAGCGCACCATTGATGAAACGGCGCGCCGCCGTGCCAAACAAATCGCCTTTAACGAAGCCAACAACATTACACCCACAACGGTTTCAAAAAGCAAAGAGCAAGTGTTTGCACAAACATCGGTGCTTGATATTAAGGGCTATGATCCGTCTAATGCGGTACAACAAAACAATAGCAAAACAGAAAGCGAAACCTTTGCTGAACAAGTGGTGTATACAACCATTCCTCAAATAGAAAAAGCAATCAGGCTTGCTAAAAAAGAAATGGAAGCTGCAGCCAAAGACATGGACTTTATAGAAGCCGCCCGCCTCCGAGATGAAATGTTTCGTTTACAAAAGTTACGAGACGAGATGAAATAACCTACTCAAGACTTTGTAGAAAGTATAGATTTCTTATCTTGTTCTCCAACGATGCTGCTTATGCGTTTTTTTTGGTCTCTATATGTATGGATTACCGGTTGGAAAATCCAGAATAACTTTCCCTATCATTTAGATAAGTGTGTAATCATTGTGGCGCCTCATACAAGTGCCTGGGATTTTGTAGTTGGCCTTGCCATTAGAAGCGTTAGGCATTTAGAACACGTTAAATACCTTGGTAAAGACTCTTTATTTAAGGGCCCTTTTGCCTTTATCTTCAAAAGCACAGGTGGGTTTCCGGTAGATAGGTTTAACAAGCACAATATGGTGGATCAGGTGGTCCAGCTTTTTAACACCCACGATAAATTTGTGTTAGCGCTCTCTCCCGAAGGCACCAGAAAAAAAACAGAAAGGCTTAGAACGGGCTTTTATCATATTGCCAAAACCGCTGGCGTGCCCATTGTAATGGTAGGACTAGACTTTGGTAAAAAAGAAGTGACATTTAGTGAGCCTTTTTATGCCACCAATAATGAAACAGCAGATTTTAAAAAAATAATATCATTTTTTGCGCCCCTTCAAGGAAAAATTCCGGAATATGGAATGGCACATTTATTAGATGCTTATGCAAACGACAACCCATAAATATCCAACCCTCATCGATAAGTTTTGTGATTTTGAAACCTCACAAGCAAATCAACTTTTTTTATCGGAACCTGTAGCGGGATCGTATAAAAATTTTACCTGGTCTGAAGCTGGGCAGCAAATTAGAAAAATGGCTGCTGCATTAAACGCGATGGGTCTTGGAAAAGATGACAAGGTTGCAATACTCAGTAAAAATTGTGCGCACTGGATTATGGCCGATTTAGCCATTTCGTTTGCGGGTTGTGTATCGGTACCCATGTATCCAAACATGACACCAGATTCTATTCAACAAATATTAGAACACAGTGAAGCCAAAGCTATATTTTTTGGAAAACTAGATAACGCAGATCAGATGCGTAAAGGTGTTCCAGAAAACTTAATGGTGATAGGTTTCCCTTTTTATCTAGAAAAAAATACGCAAAACTGGGATGATGTTATTGCACAACAAGAACCCGTACAAGGCAATCCTGTAAAGGATCCTATGGCGCTTGCTACCATTGTATATACATCTGGAACCACAGGACAATCAAAAGGTGTGATGCATAATTTTCATGCAGTTGCATATGCAGTTGATAGGTTCTTGCACAACTTCCCTCAAATAAAAAAGGAAATATTTTTTTCTTATTTACCGCTTTGTCATGTGGCAGAAAAAATGCTGGTAGAGTGCGGCGCAATTTTTACCGGTAGCACTATTTATTTTGTAGAAAATTTAGATACGTTTAATGCAAATTTAGTATACACACAACCCACGGTGTTTTTAGCAGTACCTCGTATTTGGGAAAAAATGCAAGAAGGTATTTTATCTAAAATGCCACAAAAAAAATTAAGCAAACTTTTAAGTATACCCATAGTTTCTTCGATCATTAAAAAAGCCATCAGAAAAAAATTAGGCCTTGCAAAAGCAAGATTTATTTTTACAGGCGCTTCTCCTATAAGCGTTGCATTACAAGAATGGTTTGCTAAACTTGGCATTATTATTTTAGAAGCTTATGGAATGACCGAAAACTCGGCGCTCTCTCATGCCAACCGTGTAGGTCACCACAAATTTGGAACGGTGGGCCAAACCTACCCCGGTGTTTTAGTAAGACTTAGTGCCGAAAACGAAGTGCAAGTAAAAAGCGATGCCTCCATGCTTGGTTATTTTAAAGAACCTGGCCTAACAGCCGAATCTTTTGAAGACGGCTTCTTAAAAACCGGTGACGAGGGCTCCATAGATGAAAATGGTTATTTAACCATTACTGGTCGAATCAAAGACCAGTTTAAAACCAGTAAGGGTAAGTATATTATGCCGGCCCCTATCGAAAACAAGTTATTAGAGCATCCGCTTATTAGTCAGGCCTGCGTAGTGGGCTCGGGCATGTCGTCGGCGTTTGTGCTTTGTACGCTGGCCACCACAACGGCAACAGACCAAGAGGAGCTTCACCAAAGTTTACAAGCGCTACTTGACAGTACCAATAGTAAGCTAGACCACCACGAAAAGCTTTCCAAAATGGTTATTTGTAAAGAAGAGTGGAGCATTCCAAATGGACTTCTTACGCCAACGTTAAAAATTAAGCGGAAATCGATCGAATCTTACTATGGAAATAACTACGATCTGTGGCTAAAGGAGGAGAAAAAAGTTATTTTTGTGTCGTAAACCCCATTCAAACGCACAATTTTTAACCAAAACAAGCGTTTATACATCGACTAACTATCAATAATTTATACTGTTATGAAACTAAAACAACTATTTACAGTAATCGGATTTTCGGTATTGCTGTTTTCTTGTGTGAGCACAAAGAAGTTTAAAGAGAGTGAAGCTAAGTATGTTCAATTGAGCGGTTCTTACTTAGATATGCAAGAAAAATACCGTGCACTTCAGGATGAAATTAAAGCTATCCAAGCACAGTTAGACAAATCAAAATCAGCAAATTCTGAATTAAGCGCAAGAAAAGCTGCTTTAGAAGAACAAGTTGCAGACTTAAATAAGCAAGTAGATTATTTGCGTAAAAATAACAATACTGCGATGGAGCAGTTAAAAGATTTATCAGTAATCACTGGTGCACAAGCAGAGAGCATTAAAAAATCTTTAGAAAATATTGGTGCAAAAGATATGTACATTAAAGACCTTCAAGGTTCTATAGCACGCAAAGATTCTTTAAACATGGCCCTTGTGATGAACTTAAAAGGTGCTATCGGAAATTTAGAAGATCAAGACATCAATGTTAAAGTTGATAAAGGTGTTGTTTATGTAGACATCTCTGATAAATTATTATTTAAAACTGGAAGCTACGATGTTACAGAACGCGCTAAAGTTGTGTTAGGTAAAGTAGCAAAAGTATTAGCAGCACAACCTGATATTGAATTCATGGTTGAAGGTCACACAGACAATGTTGCGATCAGCACAGATGAGTTAAATGACAACTGGGATTTGAGTGTTAAGCGTGCAACAACCATCGTTCGTATCTTACAAAAATCTTATGGCCTTGATCCAAAACGCATGACAGCAGCGGGTCGTAGCCAATACTTACCTATCGCAGACAATAGCACTGCAGCAGGTAGAGCAGCGAATAGAAGAACAAGAATTGTGGTATTACCGCAGTTAGATCAGTTCTTTAAATTATTAGAAAGAAAATAGTCTTTACTAACCCAATCCTATATTTGAGAGCGCTTCCTACAAGGAGGCGCTTTCTTTTTTATAGATAGGTGCGTAAATAAAAAAGCAAGAACCGTCTTTGATGGTTTCAATAAGAGATTTTGTAATATTTTCTGGAACTGCCGGACAACCCCAACTTCTACCAATTCCATTTTTTTGTGCAGCAAAATTTTCATTTACATACGGCGCGCCATGTATTACAATCGATCTTACTAGTGCATGATCATTCATTCCTTTTTCTTTTCCATCCAGCGCTAAGGACAAACCATTTTTTCCGGTGTAAGTATTTTGAGTAACAAAAAACCCAAGACTACTTTTCAAACTATTTATTTTATTAGAAAAATTTTTTGCAATCGCAGCACCAGAATTTTTTCCATGCGCTACATAATCGTAAAAAATTAATTCTTGTGTCATCATATTAATAACAAAGAGTCTTTTTTGTGTAGAAGGAAGGCTAAAGTCTACGATCGATAAAACAGCGCTGTTCATTAATTTGCCGTGTGCCAATAGTTTTTCAAAACCCCTTAGGGCCAGGTCAAACGCTTTTTTGGATAGGCCACGCTCCGCAAGCTCCAGTTTTTGGTAGAGCTGTTCTTTTGGGAGGGGTTCTGCTAAGGCCGCCGTTGATAGAGCCATTAGTAGGCACAGCAGAGCCATTTTGGCCCAGGATTTTGATGTATATGATATGTTTTGTTGCTTGATCAAGCTGCAAAGGTACCTGATTTAATGTCTAAAAGCTTGTTAAATCAGCGTTATGCCCGCTTAACATGTTGATTATCAGCAAAAAAAATCCCGCCATAGGTTCAACTATGGCGGGAAAGCAGTTAGCTGTTGGTTAAACTAGCTATATAACTAAGACAACCGTTTGTCAATTTCGCTGCGTAGCGATGAAAATATTTCTTCTACCGTTCCTTCTCCCTTGATTTTCACCACTTTATCAAATCCAGCGTAGTAGTTTGCCACTACCGCGGTTTTTTGTTCGTACTCATTAATACGCGCTCTAATCACCGTTTCGTTGGTATCATCAGACCTACCAGAGGTTAAACCCCTGTTTAATAAGCGCTTAACAAGCTCTTCTTCACTTACCTCCAGCGCCAATACCAGGCTAATTTCGGTTTCTTTAAGGGATAAAAGCTTGTCTAAAGCAATGCTTTGGGCCTCTGTGCGCGGGAATCCATCAAATAAAAAGCCTTTGGCAGCAGGATTGTTATCTAGTGCTGAGCTAATCATGCCAATCACTACTTCATCAGGAACCAATTGACCCTGATCCATAAAACGCTTGGCTTCAAGGCCAAGGGGTGTTTGATTGGCAATTTCACTTCTAAGTAAGTCGCCTGTAGACAGGTGTTTGAGTCCGTAAGTGGCAATTAAGTTTTCGCTTTGCGTTCCCTTGCCGCTGCCGGGAGGTCCAAATAAAATAATATTAAACATGTTGATTGGGATTCTTGCTTCCAACAAATATACGAATTTGGCCTAATACACAACTAAACAGGTGCCGTAATTGTTATAACTTCAAACACCCTTAATGGGCGCAAATGAAAAAGGCATTTCTCTATATTCTATTATTGATATCCGCTCAAAGCTGCAGTGGGTCTACGTTACAACAAACGAGTACAACCATGGAAGACACTACTAAAAACAACAATCCGCATTTTTCCAGAACCGATACTTCTAAAGTGGAAGTACCACAAGACACCTGGAAAAAAATATTAAGCCCTGATGTTTTTTATGTGGCTAGACAAAAAGGAACCGAACGTCCATGGACCAGTAAGTTTGAAGATTTTAAAGAAGTTGGAACTTACTACTGCGCCGTTTGCGGAAACCCACTTTTCAAAAGCAACACTAAATTTGATAGTGGTTGTGGATGGCCTAGTTTTTTTGAACCGCTCACTAAAACTTCACTTGTTTATTTACCAGATAACACACTTGGTATGAAGAGAACCGAAGTACAATGTGGTAGGTGTGATTCTCATTTAGGACATGTATTTGAAGACGGTCCTCCACCAACAGGTTTAAGGTATTGCATTAATGGCGTGGTACTAGATTTTGTACCAAAGCCCACAGAAAAAAAGTAAATCACTTTTTCGATATCCGAAAAATCGAACGGGGCTGCAACTCCCCCAATAAAATTGTTTATTTTTGCTATTCAATTTGATACTATGATTACTACAGGCAACTCTATCATTAGCATTTATACCGAGATGACACCTAATCCGGAAACCATGAAATTTGTGGCAAACAAATTATTGTATCCAGGAAAAAGTTTAGACGTTGCCGACGAAACGCTTGCAACCGCTTCTCCGCTTGCAAAGGAGTTGTTTAGTTTTCCTTTTATCAAAGCGGTATTTATCGCATCAAATTTTGTAACACTTACAAAAACACCTGACACCGACGATTGGCAGGATGTTATACCTACCATTAAAACTTTTTTACAAGAGTATTTAGAAAACGGTGGTGTTGTAGTGAATGACGAAGAGGTTGCAAAAATGAAACAAGAAGCAACCAATACCGTGAGTGCCGATGACGACGATATTGTTAAGCGTGTAAAAGAATTATTAGAAAACTACGTGAAGCCAGCAGTTGAAATGGATGGCGGTGCCATACAATTTAAAAGCTACAATGATGGCGTTGTAAATTTAATGTTACAAGGTAGTTGTAGCGGTTGCCCTTCTTCTATGGTAACGCTAAAAGCGGGTATCGAAGGCATGATGAAACGCATGATTCCGGAAGTGAAAGAAGTGGTTGCAGAGGCCGAATAACATGAGCCCCGCTACGTTATACCAATCTTTTATAGATGGTTTATTACAAACATCCGCACTAGAATTTATTGCCGTGCTTGCAGGTATTGCAAGTGTATGGTTTAGCAAAAAAGAACAGGTACTCGTTTATCCTGTAGGGCTCATTAATACCACCATTTTTGTTTACATCAGCATCAAAGGACATTTGCTTGGAGAAGCTAGTGTAAATATTTATTACACCGTCATGAGTATATATGGGTGGTGGTTGTGGACGCGCAAAAATGATCAGCAGCAAATTATTGTACGCATTCAGTTTTCTACGCGCAAAGAACTTTTACATCAGCTACTTTTTTTTGGTAGCTTTTATGCCGTTTTATATACGGCACTTTATTTTTCTCAAGCTTCATTTGCACCAGGCGCTATTCCTTGGGCCGATGCACTATCAAGCGCAGCAGCGTATACGGGCATGTGGCTGATGGCTAAGAAAAAAGTAGAAAGTTGGTACTGGTGGATTGCCACCAACATATGTTCAATCCCGCTTTATTTTGTGAAAGGCTATGTTTTTACCAGTGTTCAATTTGTTGTTTTATTGGTGCTTGCGATTGCAGGACTTATAGAGTGGCGCAAAAAAGCACAAGCCGTATGAGCCCAACATCTAATATCAAAAAAATAGTGGTGATAGGTCCCGAAAGTACCGGTAAATCTACGCTTTGCGGGTATTTAGCAAATCATTACAACACCCTTTGGTGCCCAGAATTTGCAAGAGCTTATTTATTAGAAAACGGAACTACGTATACCATCAACGATTTGGTAACCATTGCAAAAGGTCAATTAGTCGCAACACAAAAACATATAGAAGAATTAGAGAAGCGCAATGCTACATCAAAAACATCCAAGCCACTTATTATAGATACAGACATGTATGTAATGAAGGTGTGGTCTGAATATGTATTTGGGAATTGCCCTTCATTTATTTTAGATGAAATAAACAAACAGGAATTTGATTTGTATTTGCTTTGTAAACCAGATATACCATGGGTTAAAGACGAATTAAGAGAGTATCCCGACGAAAAACCGCGCCAAGAATTATTTCAGATTTACAAAGATATTTTAATCAACCAGCAAACACCATGGATCGAAATTAGTGGTGGTTTTGAAGCGCGAAATCAAAAAGCAATTGCTGCCATCGACGCTGTTTTAGCGCACTAATAAATAGCGACAGTATATTTTTTACCAATAGGTAAATATCCTTTGTGCTTTTGTTTTTGTATGGTCCCTAATCCATAAAACCCAGCAGCAATAAGGAGTCTAGTGGTATTGGCGGCATCAAAAACAGGTAACCCTTTGAGTAAACTATTACTCAGGTTTAAAAATATAAAAGCACTACTTCCCAGTCTAAAAAGTGCTCCATTGGTAAATAAACCCGATTTGTATTTAGATTGTGGTAGTCCCGAAATTTCGTTGATACTAATTTTTAAATAACCAAGCCAAGTGGTATCAACGGTAAAGCCACCAAACACAGTAGGCGCTTGTTGTGCCCTGTACATGTTTATGAGCAATGAATCTTTTAAAATGGTTTTGATCTTCCCTTCAATCCACTGCGTGTTGCTAAATCTAAAAGTGATACAATCCTTTTCTATCCAGCTTTGAATGGTTCTGCCTTTTTCTTTTAATACCAGGGTATTACCACCTTGTGCATGCAAAGCGCTTGAAGCAAATACAATTGTAACCAACAAACACACTATGTATTTTTTTAGCATCATGATTTTATTGTATAGCGCCATAAAGTAAAAATACACCAAAACCAATAAGGATAGCGCCAGCAACTTGATTTATGATATGTAGGTTTTTTGCATTGAGTTTTGGCCTGAGTTTTTCAGATAAAACAACTTTTACAATATCAGAAGCTAGCACAAATGCTAAGCAAGTTATAAATACCACCGCTTTATAATTGGCTGGATTGCTTGCTACTGCTGCATCTGCAACAATAGCGGCTGTCCAGGCAAACCAAAACAAAAACACACCTGGATTTAAAGTATTCATAAAAAACCCGGATAAGTAAAGGCCTAGATATTTTTGCCAAGTTAATTTTTCGGCTACGCCATTTGCATTTTCACTGATACTTACTTTTTTAAAAAATAAAGTATATACACCAAGCGCAATTAAAAACACACTACCAGCAAGTGCAATTTTATTTTTGTGTTCTAGCGCCGTTGCAAAAAGTCCGGTAAAAAAATTACAAAATAATACCAACGAAATGTCTGAAGTAGAAACGCCCGCCACAAAGCTTAGGCCAGCTTTACGTCCACTATTAATACTGTGTTTAATAATAGCAAATATGATGGGTCCCACCGAAATGCTCAATATTAACCCCAACACTAAACCTTTTATAAGAGGTGCTATCATTTTTATTTTTTATCGATGTAACGTATAAAAGCCTCTAGCTGTTTACCCTTTAATACCCTTGGAAATTTATGTTGCCCTCCTAATTTTCCTTCAGATTCCATAAAACCTCTCACCGTTTCTTCTTTAATGATTTGTACAGCCACATTTTGTAATGCGCTTTTTCTTTCGGTGGCATAATCATCATTAGTGCTACATAAATACGAATCAATAGCCGTAGCAAGCTCGTTTTCATTGACCGCGTCGTTACATGCTATGTACCATTTGTGCGCAAACATATTACCAAAAGGAACACCTGTTACAGTATACTCCGGAATACTAATGTTAAAATCACGACTCACGGTTTCTACCGCTTTGTTCATATTGTCAACGCTTAAATGTTCACCCACTAAACTTAAAAAATGTTTGGTTCTACCTGTAATGATTATTTGAGCATTGTCTTTGTCAATAAATTTTATCGTATCACCAATTAAATAACGCCATGCACCAGCAGCCGTACTTATTAAAATAGCGTATTCGGATCCTTCTTCTACTTCATCTATTAATAAGGCCGTTGCATTTTCTTTTATTTCACCATCACCGTCAAAATTATTTTCATTAAAAGGAACAAACTCTAAAAATAGGTGCTGTCCCGTTACAAGCCGCATGCCTGCTGCGTTTTGGTGGTCTTGATAGGCAATAAAACCTTCGCTTGCTAAATAGGTTTCAATATAAGTAATGGGCCTACCTAATAATTTTTCAAACCCCTTTTTGTAAGGCTCAAAACTTACACCACCATGACCAAAAAAAGATAAGTTGGGCCATAGCTCGTGGATATTTTTGAGCTCATATTTTTTTACAATCATTTCAATACATAGCTGAATCCAAGCGGGCACACCTACTAAAAAACCAATATCCCATTTTGGCGCTTCTATAACAATTTCTTCTAACTTTTTATTCCAATCTTTTTCTTTGGCTATTTTTTTTCCGGGTTTATAAAAAGGCTGGAACCAAGCGGGTAATTTTTTTGCAGTAATACCACTTAAATCTCCGGCGTAAAATCCGGTTCCTTTTTGTAGCTCGGTGCTACCACCAATGGCTAACCAACCCTTTGCAATAGATGCGTATGGTATATTTTTATAGTGTCTTAAGCTAAGCAATTGTTTTACCATGATGGCTTTGTTGCCCGCTAATAGTTCGTTAGTTACAGGAATGTACTTACTAGAAGCTTCTGAAGTACCACTACTTAAGGCGTAATATTTTATGGTACCCGGCCAGCAAACATCAGATTCGCCCTCAATACTTTTAACCCACCACTCCTTGTATATTTTATTATAATTAAAAATGGGTACCGCTTTTTGAAAATCCTTTGCAGGCGTTTTACTTTTTAAAAGCGCACTAAATCCATATGTATTTCCAAAAGCTGTGTTTTTTGCACGGCGTAATAATTTTTTTAAAACACGGTCCTGTTCTTTTTTAGTGTTTTTGGGAGATAGGGAGAGGTCAAATAGGGCCATGTTACAAAGCTAAAGCAAATTGATACAAAACTTGAATAGTGGCCGCATCTTCGTTACTTTTGCGCTATGTTAAAAGAAACACTGATATCTGCTACAAAGGCCGGAGCTGCGGAGTTACAAA
>JAGWVE010000116.1 GCA_018971025.1 Bacteroidota bacterium
TTATGCTAGGTACTGCAGGCTCTTTTACTTTTTGATAGGCCCAGTGTGAACCCCACTTTGCACCTTCTTTTATCCAGGTTGTTAAAATTTTAATTTCTTCTTTGCTTAAGGGGTCATGCTTATACGGCATGCGTTCTTCAGGATCAGTTAAATGAAGCCTTCTAATTAGTTCACTTTCTTCTGGTTTGAATCTAATGATGGCTGGCTTGCCGGATTTGGTAGGTGCAAAAGCTTCTTCTTCAAAAAGCAAACTAAAACCGGCTTCTTGTTTTACGCCTCCATGACAGGTAATACATTTTTTATTTAAAATGGGTTTTACCTCGGAGTTATAATCGATTGGATCCGAAGGATAAATTACAATAGCAGTGATGGCAAGTACGATGAGTACTACAGTACTATAAAAAAGTTTTTTGCTAGGCTTTAAAAACATAAGGCATCATTCGTAAGCCTAAATTTAATAATTACTTACGAATGACGCCTTAGTATTGAAATATAGTTATCTACCCATCCAGCCGCCATCTACGGTTAGGATGGTGCCGTTGACATAGTCTGAAGCAGGAGAAGATAAAAAAACGAAAGCTCCGGTTAAATCCTCGGGAGTTCCCCATCTGTTAGCCGGGATTCTAGCCAAAATAGAAGCATTTCTGTCCGGATCGGCCCTTAACTGTGCCGTATTGTCTGTGGATATATATCCTGGAGCAACACCATTTACGGTAATGCCTTTACTAGCCCATTCGTTAGCAAATGCCTTAATTAACGAGGCAACTGCTCCTTTACTAGCTGCGTAGCCAGGCACGTTGATACCGCCTTGGAAACTTAAAAGAGAGGCCGTAAACACTATTTTACCAGCGCCATTAGCAATCATTTGTTTTCCAATTTCTCTAGTGATAATAAATTGCGCATTTAAATTGATGTCAATAATATTATCCCAAAACTCGTCTGGGTGTTCGGCGGCAGGGCTTCTTTTGATATTGCCGGCATTGTTAATCAGGATATCAATTTTTGGATGATTTTTTATGACTGCATCTAAAAATGCATAGATCGATTCTCTATTTGAAAAATCGGCTTGGTAGGCATAAAACTTTTTACCTGCAGCAAGCACTGCTTTTTCAACATCGCTTCCAGATGCAGGCATAGAGCCACTCACGCCAATAATATCGGCACCGCTGTTAGCAAGTTCGATGGCAATGGCCATACCAATACCTTTACTACAACCTGTTACTAAAGCAACTTTATTATCTACTCTAAAATTTAGCATAGGAATTATTTTAATAACTGAATGTTTACAAAATCCATATCAGCAAACGACATGTTTTCGCCTGCCATTGCCCATATAAATGAGTAAGAAGCCGTTGCAACACCACTATGAATACTCCATGATGGAGAAACAATACCCTCTTCATTGTTTAAGAATAGATGTCTTGTTTCGTGCGGCTCACCCATGAAATGAATGACACGTTGTGTTTCAGGTAAATCAAAATAGAAGTAGGCTTCCATACGACGGTCGTGCAGGTGCGCTGGCATGGTATTCCAAATGCTACCAGGTTTAAAA